>NZ_JBJURJ010000030.1:0-59562 GCF_046098205.1 Paenibacillus mesotrionivorans
CGAGAGGACGACAAGTAGTGGACAGGCCGCCAAAGGAAGCACAGGTACTCAAAAAAATCATCGTGAAGTAACAACCAGATAGCCAAAAAAAGGAAAATGCCGCCATGTTTAGTTGCCTATTCTCTTTTTTGATGAAGAGCAGAGAAGAACATGTAAATATTTTCAACAAAAGCATGTTTATCCCTATCTCTAGACATCCACCTAGCCATGTTAAGTTTAGTGCATCGCCAGTGACCGAGTAGCCCTTATTCATTTGTGAAGGCCGGAGATTCTCTTGATTTCTCAGAAATAACGGCTTCTGTGTCCGATACTTCGATAAAACGACCACTTTTCGACAAATAGCGGAACCAGGGTCCGTTAAGATTCCGCCCCACCCTCAATTGGGCCAGCCCTCCATTAGGACATCTGCATAGTGGTTCCCCACCATCCATAATTCGGGTATAGTTACAATTATCTATACGAATCTAAGGAGCCAATTCACATGACGTTATTTTATCTCATCCGCCATGGTGATCCGGATTGGGCCATGAATGAGCACCATAAACTGAAGGGGCATGGCCGGGATCTAGTTCCACTTACGGCGGGAGGAATCCGCAGGGTGTTGGAAACGGCACAGGATAACCGGTTGAAGGAAGCGGAGCTGATTATTTCGTCTCCGTATACAAGGGCGTTGCAGACGGCCGCCATTCTCTCCAAGGAGCTGCAGCTGGACATTCGCATTGAATTTGATTTGCGGGAATGGCAGCCCGACTTGACCTTCCAATACGATTCCATAAAACGACTTCAGGAGCTGGGCGATGACTATGATGCGCATAATGGCGTGTATCCTCCCGGAGAATCCAGAGCTTGGGAGTCCAAGGAAAGTCTGAAGAACCGGATGGAAGGTGTCATCGGGAAGTATCTGGACTATTCGAAAGTTATTATTGCCGGGCACGGAATGGCCTTCCGGACCTTGGTCGGCGAGATCGGCGACATCCCTCATGCGTCTGTTATTGAATTTATCAGGTAACATCAAGGAGGAGACAAGTATGGATCAGGAAGAATATGGCAGGTATTTGCTTAGTCTGATGGAGGAAGAAGAGCCCGATGAGGACACGGTTGTGGAAGCGGAGGAACTGTTTGGCTTTTTCCAAATGTTCATGCCCGAGGGTGATGGAGTGGAGGCTATCTTCGAGCCGTTGGAGGATGGGGACACTTACTTGAAGCGGATCACTCCTATCTACACGATGCTGGACCCGGCAGATTTTGCGGGAGATACGGTTCCGGGATATTTCAACGCTGAGCGGGTCGAGGCCTCCGGGGAAACGCTGATTGGCTACGGGCGGCAGTTTATTGAGGGGCTGAAGGAGCTGCTGAACGAAGATGAGGAAGTGTCCGCTTATTTGGCCGCGATTCAACACATAGAGCTCCTGCCACCCGGGCAAATTGCCGCAATCCGCCAATTGTCCGATGCCGATGTTTATGAGGCTCTGTTCGATGTGGTCAGCCAAGGAAGAGATTTTGAAGAACCTATCGATATTCTCGGTGAAGCCTACTACTCCATCGCCTGCGATTATTGGATCTCCTATTACTTGCAGTGGCCCCGTTTTGGCTTAAAGGGTGATCCGTTAGCCCCGTATTTTGAGCTGTACCGGCGCGGATATTCAGCTGTTTTCTCTGAAGGAGGGTTGTTTATCGGAGCCCATGCATGAACTCCATCTTCCAAGCCGATTACACGATTGTTGAAAATAAGCTGCTGTGTCCGGTTTGTTTTGCGAAAACGGACATCGGTACCATATTGCGCTGCTCCACGGTTTCCTGGCCGTATCAGCACTGGATTTACTTCCAGTGTCCGGAATGCGGAGGGAACTCCCACGTGGAGGTGCACAATCAACAGATTGGAACAGGTTTGCTGGACGGAGCGCCGGGACCATGCTTTTTCTACTGCTCGCAGATGCAAGAGCCGGATTTTTGGGTAGAAGAACACAGCACCATGCTGGTTTGCACGTATAAGGAAAACAGGTACATATTTCACGCCAAAACATGACCTATGGAGCTGCGGAGAGATTAGTACCAGTCAGTCTCCAAGGATGTATGCTACTAACGGAAGCCATAACGGAGGGAGAACATACGATGGATCAGGAGCTGCAAGCGCGGTTGGATGAGTGGCATGAAAACAATGAGTTTGACCGGATTGTGGATGCGGTTCTGGAGCTTCCGGTGGTTGAACGGGACTATGAGCTGCTGGGGCATTTGGCCAGGGCCTATAATAATGTGGGGCGTTACAATGAGGCGTTGGAGCAGCTGCTGGCGTTGGCTGATCAGGGCCGCGAGGATCCACGGTGGTTTTACCGGACCGGGTATGCCTATTACCATCTCCAGCGGTATGCGGAGGCGGCGGAGGCGTTCAGCAGATCCCATGAGCTGGAGCCGGACGAGGATGTGGAGGAATGGATCGAGCTGGTGCGGGAGAAGGAGGAGCGCTGGGAGCGCCAGGAGCGTCGGGCCGCTGCTGACCGGGCGGAGCGGATGAGGATCGTGGAGGAGGAGGGGCAACAGGAGCCCTTTGCCGGGATGGATCTGTCGGCCTTCTGGGAGGACAGCGCTTATGCCCGTGAAACCTATGTCTGTGAGCCGCCCACCGAAGAGATGATTGCTGCCGTAGAGGAGGAGCTTGGCGGGTATAAGCTGCCAGCCTCGTATATTGCTCTGATGCAGGTGCAGAACGGCGGGATCCCGCGGAACACCTGCTTTCCCACGGAGGAGGCTACCTCCTGGGCGGAGGATCATATTGCCATTTCATCGATTATGGGTATTGGTCTGGATAAGCCGGAGGCCTTGGGCGGGTCCAGCGGGAGCCGGTTTATGATCGAGGATTGGGGCTACCCGGACATCGGCGTGGTGATCTGTGATTGTCCCTCCGCCGGGCATGATGTGGTGATGCTGGATTACCGGGCCTGCGGCAAGGACGGGGAGCCTTCGGTGATTCATGTGGATCAGGAGTCGGATTACGAGGTTACCTATTTGGCGCCGGACTTCGAGAGCTTCGTCCGGGGGCTGCGTCCCGCCGAGGATTATGAAACTCCGGCAGAGGTGACGCTGGAGGAAAATCTGCAGAAGGTCACCAACGGTGCCTTCTCTCCGCTTCTGGCCGAGCTGTGCACTGCAGCAGCGGAGGTAGAGGGGCTGGAGCTGTTGATCCGCAGGAGTGCCGAAAGGCTTGTGCGGGAGAAGGGGTATTTTGCCCTGCATGCAGATGAAAAGTCTGTTCTCATGTACGATGTGCAGTTCTGGCTCTATACCCGGGTATATCCGGAGCCGACAACGGAGGAGTATCTGAAGGTGTACAGCGGGATGATCGCCTTTGGCGGCCAAGGCTTCAGCACAGGAGGTTATGCACCGGGGTTTGTGGAGGATTGGCTGAAGGACAGGCTCAAAAACGGCATTATCCGGAAGGATCATGGCAAGCTTCGTTTGGCTGAAGGTGCCGCGGCGGATATTCTGGAACGGCTGAAGGTGGCCGGGCAAGCGTAGATAGATGAAACGGGGCAGTCCGGAAGGTCAGTGGAAGCTGACTGCCGGACGCCCCGTTTTTTACTGCCGTGCCATATTACGGCTCAAGACCCCAAACCAACTGGCCGGCTTGGTAGAGCGTGATTTTGTTCCAGTCGGCAAAGGCGTTTTTGGTGCCGTCAAAGGAATAATCGTCGGCTTCGTTGAAGTTGGTCCAGTCTGTTTTGGCTACCCGGACCTGGATGTCTCCGGTTTGACCGCCGGCAGCGATGGTTCCCGCACCAGTGCCCAGGGAGATTTCCAGAACCGTATCGGCCCCGGTTTTGGCCGGACTAACCGTACCGAAGGTTCCGCTGACCCGGCTGGTGCCAATTTGGGCATAGTCACAGTAGAAGTTCAGACCGGCGCTGCCCTCCTTGGTCAGGTAGTAGCGGATTTTCAGATCACTCAGGTTCACGGGCGTTGTGCCTGTATTCTTGATATTAAGCGTGGCTGTGATCATATTGTCCGTTGCGTTGGCATTGCCAACCCTGTATTGGACGCTGAGATTACCCGGAGTGTTAGCTATAGGCGTTGCACTGGCCTGGACGGAATTGGCGCTTTCCCCCGCAGCGTTCACCGCGCTGACGACATAATAGTAGGTGGTGCCGTTGGTCAGGCTTAGTTCCGTATACGTCACACCGGTGACCGTTCCTACCGTTACATACGGCCCGCCGCTGACGGTAGCGTGCTTCACGTTATAGCTGGTGGCGCCAGTGGATGGGGCCCAGTTCAGTACGACCTGGGCATTGCCTGCTGCAGCCGTCAGGCTGGCCGGTGCGGCCGGAGCTGGAAGGCTTGCCGGCTTGGCGCTGGCCTGGGCGGAATTGGCGCTTTCGCCTACTGCGTTCACTGCGCTTACCGCGTAATAATAGGTTGTGCCGTTCAATACAGCCAAATCCGTGTAGGCCGGCGAAGCCAGACCGGTAGCAACCACCGTGTAGGGACCGCCGCTTACTGTGGCCCGCTTCACATTATAGCTGGCTGCTCCTGCGGAGGCATTCCAGCTCAAGGTTACCTTGGCGTCACCCGCAACTGCGGCAAGCGCCGCGGGAGCCTGGGGAACCGTCGGTGTTACAGGGCCGCTTCCGATCAAACGGTCGTAATCGGCATAGGCCGTGGCGACATCCACCTGAGACCAGAAGCGGTGATAGGTGTAGGTAGGTGCGCCATTTTCCCATTTTTTGGTGTTTTTATTATAGGAGGAATTATACAGGGATGTGAGTGCAGCCCAAGCCGGATCATCCTTGATCTTCGGACGAAGCTCGGAGTAGCTGATATAGACGCCGTTTCCGCCCTTGGCGGGATCGGAAGGCACTCCGTTGGAGCCCGGAATGATGTTGCCTTGCCCGAATTTGCCGGTCCAGCCCGCCGGGAAATAAACTTCCTTCTCGAAGAAGCGGAAGTAGTCCTCGCGCACTTCCGGAATGGCCACCCCTTTGCCGTCGTTGAAGTTCCAGGCCACATCCAGCAGGTCCTTGGCTGTGGTTTTGGCAAGAGTCCCAAGTGCCGTATAGCTGCCCGTCTCCGCCTGGGTGCCCGCTGCGTAATATGTCAGCGCCTTGGCGAGGCTGCCCATAACCCCTACATCCTGACCGGGATTTTTGGTCACAATGTGGTAGTTGGGGTTGCCGGTAAAGCTGCTGAAGCCGTTCCAGGTATCCGGCTGCCCGACCCATTCCTGATTGCCCGGCACATAGAATTGGCCCGGGGCGCTGGTGGTGGCGACAACCGGATTAGCTCCGCCCAGAATGCGGCTGCCGCTGGCGTCCAGGTAATAGCCCGCACTGTCGGTTACCGGCTTTTGGTTGACGAAGGTATAATCCAGCGCCCAGTCCACCCACCGTTGGATTACCGTTTTGGCCATTTTGAAATTGTCCGAGGTGGTGTCGCCGTTGGAGGCCAGAATGTAGTACAGCTCGGCAATCCGCTCCAGCGACCAGGTTTGGAAGCCGAACCAGTTGTTGGACGGCGGGTCCAAATAGACCGGCGCTTCCTGATAGGCCATGTTGTAGAAAGTGCTGACGCCGGCCGGGTACTTCTGATAATCCCCGTTCCAGCTGTTGGTGGCGCCTCCGCCCACTGCGCCTTCTGCGGTTAAGAGCCAGGTGTAGAATTCAAGCTGGCGCTTCAAGGAGGTATTCCAGTCCTGCTGACCGGTGGCCGACTTGGGAATCAGGCCTCCTTGAGGCTGGGACAAGGCGTAAGCGGCGACTACGTTTTGGTAGGCTTGGTGGGTGTGGCTTGCGCCGATGCGCCATGCCCAGTTGCCGCTGCCGTTATCGCCGAGCCCGCCGCCCCAGGAGGTATACCAGGCCATCAGGTAGTGGCTGGCATCCTTGCCGTTGCCGGCAGACGGCGAGCCGCTTGCTCCTGCACTGCCGATCTTCTGGAAGTACTTGTCGTACATGCCGTAACGGAGATAGTCGCCCATTTTTTTGGCTTTGTCCAGGTAAACGGAGTTGTTGTAGCCCATCTCCTTGGCCCAGTACATGGCCTGAACCGCCCGTGCATCGGCGTCGGTTGCATTGGTGTAGCGCCATTGTTTGCTGGGCGGATTGCTTTCCTTGGTGAACAGGGACATAAAGCCCTCGCCTGTTTTGCCGAAGGTCTGATTGTCCTGGGAAGGATGGGGGATAGCCTCCCATACGGATTCCTGCTCTCCGCGCTGGAACGTATTCACGTAGGAGGCAGTATGGGAAGGCTTCAGGGTATTGCCGAAGCCGTACCAGTTATCCACGTCCACCAGCCAGTGCATCAGGTAGGTCTGGTTATTGCCGTAAGCGGCTTTTAATTCGCTGTCCAGCGGGTCCTTGCCGGGGGCATATTTGCCGTTGATGGCACTTGGATACCGGTCCGGATACGGATATTCAGCCGCATAGGTAGCCGGGCTGTTAGCATTGTAGTAGGAGATCGTAGGCTGCTCCGTGGAGCTTGGCAGGATAAAGGTTTCCATGTTGTCCCATGCGGCTTCCAGCTTGGTCCAATCCCCGGTGTAATGCCCATACATGGCTTCCAGCCAGAACCAGTAGCTGTAGGCCTCGGAGGTAGTCATATGCCCGTAGTCAGGGGCTTCGCTCATCAGTGTCTCAACGGCATGGTAAGGAATTCCTTCAGGCGAAAAATACTTGTTCGCCGGATCCTTCAGCTGAGCGTAAAGCTGCAGGAAACGTGTCTTGTAGACCGAATCAGCGGCAGCACTTGCTTGAGTCCCATTGACCGGGGCCGCCTTCAGGGTATTCACCGACAAACCAGCCGTACCGGTAAACATGGTGGCGGCAAGTGCGGCCGTTAGTGCGAGTGAACCGCATTTGCGCCTGAGTGTAGCGTACATAAAACCATCCTCCTTTTAGATTCAAGTGATGTATGGAGAGGAAGGGCGGCGGCGGCCGTCCGCAGCCCTTCCATCTTCATCAGGTCTTGTTTCTTGTTCTTAGGGCTCAATCCCCCAAATCAAAACCCCGTCCTGATACAAGGTAACCTTGCTCCATTCCGTATAGGCGGTTTTCAGGGAGTCGTAGGAATAGTCGTCGCTTTCGTCATAGTTGGACCAGTCCGACTTATGGATGCGGGTCTGGATTTCATCGGTGGAGGCACCGGGCGCCAAGCTCCCTGCGGAAGAGCCAAAGGTAATTTCCGCATACCCATCCGCTCCTGTTTTGGCTGTACCCAGCTTAACGGCTGTACCGCTCAGCTTGGCGCTGCCCATTGCCGCGTAGTCCAGAACCAGACTGCTGGATGGACTGCCGTCCCCCGTAAACCAATACCGGAGCTTCAGGCCAGCCAGAGAAACTGGAGTATTCCCCTTATTCACCACCTGAAAATGCGGCCTGATTTGGTTATCCGCAGTGTTGGTATCGGCAGCCTTGTATTGGACAACCAGGGAGGAAGTCCCCGGCGTCGGCGAAGGAGTAACTGACGGTGTGGGCGTAGGGGTTGCCGTTGGTGTGGGCGTCGGTGTTACCGTTGCAGTTGGTGTAGGTGTAGGTGTTGCTGTCGGTGTGGGTGTAGGGCTTACTGTCGGTGTAGGTGTAACCGTGCCCGTCAAGGGCTTCATAATCCGGCTCAGCATGGTTTGTTTGGGAGCGTTCCAGGTGGTCCAGTCATCCAGCAGCAGACCGCCCGTATCCCCGCTGTTGGGGTTCAGGGACCAGTAGGTCCAATACAGATCGTTATCCTTGATATAATCCACAAGCTTGTTCTGCCAGATGCCCTCGACCGTGCTTAAGTCTACGCTGCGGCCGCCGAATTCGCCCATGATAACGGGTGCGATATTTTGCTTGCTGATATAGCCCCAATAGCTGTCCCAAACGGCAGGCATATTAGCCGGGAAGGAGCTGTCGTGAAACCAGGTCTGGTCTGCCACACCGGGGCCGTAATCATGGGCGGAATAGACCAATTGATTGGGCACATTCAAACGGACCGGGTTGTTCTTGACCCCCTTCAGATTGCCGCCCCACCAATAGTTGCCGGTTTCCCCCTGTACGTTGGCATCGATGCCCTCCACAATAATGAGCCAGTGGGGGTTGACGGACAGGATGGCATTGCCGGCTCTCTCCGCTGCCAGCCGCCAATCCGTTGCCAGTACACCGGTTCCCCAGGTGACTTCGCCATGAGGCTCATTGTGCAGATCCGCCCCGATGACTGTGTCGTTGTTGAGGTAACGTTCGGCCAGCATCTTCCAATCGCTGATCCAGCGCTCCTCGGAATATGCGCTGGTATACCAGAGGTTGGACTGCCCGCCGGAGCCCGGACGGTGCCGGTCAAGGAAGATTTTCAGTCCGCGCGCGCCAGCCTTCTCAATCAATTTGTCCATCACCTGAATGGGTGTCAAACCGACCAAATCCGGGTTGCTAACCGCGTCGATGCTGTTGGTTTGAGAGCCGGCGTCGAACATCTGGTTGCTGTAGGGCAGACGGATCAGGTTATACCCCTTGGCCTTCACCTGGTCCAGCATACTGTCCATGGAGCGGCTCCACAGTCCGTGGGGTGAGTAGTTGGAGGTTTCAAAGCCGAACCAGTTAAGTCCGTTGAACACAGCCGGGTTGCCTGCGGCATCAACGATTTTATTTCCGGAGGTATGGTAGTAGCTGGGGGCGGCCAACGCCTTCTGCAGCGCAAAGCCGGATGCTCCTGCGAAGCCGCCTGCAAGAAGGGCGCCCGCCAGAAGGAGCTTTCCAAGTTTTTTTAACAGCATGCCTGCACCGTCCTTTATGTGGTTAATCGGTAATCCAGATGTGAATTCCGCCCATTCAAGGCTCGTTGCCCCATACAAGGCTTCCGCCCTGATACAGTGTCACCTTGCTCCAGTCAACAAAAGCAGCTTTGGCGCCGTCAAACGAGTAGTCATCGGCCTCATTGAAGTTGGTCCAGTCGGTTTTGGCCACGCGCACCTGAATGTCACCGCTTTGGCCTCCAGGGGCAATCGTTACCGCTGCGGAACTAAAGGAAATTTCCAGATAGGTGTCGGCTCCGGTTTTGGCCGGATTGATGGTTACGAATGCCCCGCTTACACTGGCTGTTCCCAGCTGCGCGTAATCGCAGTAGAAGTTCAGACCCGCGCTGCCTTCCTTGGTCAGGTAATAGCGCAGCTTCAGACCACTGACATTCACAGGCGCAGTACCCGTATTCTTAATATTGAAGGTGGCGCTGATCATGTTGTCGGTAGCATTGGCATTGCCCACCTTGTATTGAACCGCCATTACACCGGGGGTGCCTGGCCCGGCTTTTACCGGGGTTGCGCTGACCGGGGCTGAATTGGCGCTTTCACCGGCAGCATTCAGGGCACTGACCACATAATAATAGGTGGTTCCATTGGCCACAGCCGAATCATCATATACCGCTGCCGTCACATTGGCTGCCACGGTGGTATATGGCCCACTGCCGGTAAGAGCCCGCTTCACATTATAGCCCGTAGCTCCGGCAGAAGCCGTCCAGCCCAGCTTCACAATTCCGTCTCCCGCAGCTGCGGTTAAGCCCGCAGGCACAGCCGGAGGTACGGGGGTTTGCTTCTTCGGTGTTGCGCTGGCCGGCGCCGAATTGGCGCTTTCGCCCACACTGTTTACCGCGCTGATGGCGTAGTAATATGTGGTTCCGTTCACCACCTGCTTATCCGTGTATGCGGGGGAGGTTACCGTTGCAAGAGCGGTGTACGGTCCGCTTGCGGCAAGTGCCCGCTTCACCTTATATTCCGCTGCTCCCGCTGCGGCATTCCAGGCAAGCTCCACCTGGCCGTCGCCGGCCGCTGCGGTCAAGCCGGCCGGTACTGCCGGGGGTGTGGGCACACCGGGCTTAGGCTCTTGACCAAACACAAGCTGCCCGTTGTCATACACCGGCATATAGACGGTCTTGGCAGAGGCTGTGTTGCCGGCGGCAAGGCCCTGATAGGAATAGTCATTCAGCGGATTCCAGAAGGTAGAGGCCGTGGGGGCGCTCATGCGGAATTGAACTTCCTTCTTATGGGCGGACTGTCCGCCGGGATAGATTTTGACACCGGTAAAGTCTACATTCACATAATAGATATGATTCGCCGCATCATAAGGGAGAAGCTGCGAAACCTTGGAGCCTTGGTTGTAGTTGGTTGTTACGGGAATATCCTTCACGGTATAGCCTGCTGCGTACACCTCGGATAAATCCACAAAATACCGGAAGGAAAGCTTGTCGCCCATCCGTGCCGGCCAGCCGGAACGGTTATTCAGCAAGGCCTTGATTTCGGTGTAAGTGCCTGCGCTGCTGTTGATGGAGGCTTCTACGAAAAACTCGTCATCCGTCGGTGTTTCCGCTACCGGGAAGTTGGCCAGAGGGGTTCCTCCATGGAGCAGCGCCATTTTGGCTACAGCCCCGGTGAAGCCTGCATTGTAATCTGTTGCGACCTCATTGCTTACGTAATCATTGATGGAATCCGTATATTTATCTGTGGCATCCGGTCCGCCGACCAAGGCGCCGTACAGCACATGCCGGTGGGCTGAGGGAACCGTCTGGCTATCCGCCCAGGAGCCGTGGGAGGTACGGTGGTGGGGACTCTTGGGCGAGTTCAGGCCGAAGCCCACCACATAGCTGGAGCTGCGCGGGTTGTCGCCCAGCATGTAATTGACCTGGCGTTCAGCAAAGCTGCGGTATTTCTGGGCCTTGGCGGGATTGGTGCTTTGCAGCCAATCCGAATACACGAAGGCAAGGAAGGAGGCATTGGCGGAGTAGCGGAGGGAGCCCCAGGTATCCAGCCAAGCTAGACCGCCGGGAGTGTACTTGATCTTCTCTCCGGTATCGGTTGTGCCTGTGGTCCAGTAGTCCAGATTCCGTTCGGTGGATACTGTGAATCGGGCATCTCCCGTCAGGCGGGCCAGCAGCACCTGGGCTCCATAATGCTTGTCGTCCCAGGCATGGGTCCACTTATAACCCCAGTAAGGGGTTTGGCCTTCCTTGCCCCATTCATCTGTGGAGTCGACGGCTTTATCCAGATATGCTTGCTCATTCGTTGCCAAGTAAAGCCAGATTGCCGCCCAGGTCAGCTCATCCTGGTACCCGCTCCAGGAATTGTAGAAGGATTGGGCATCCTTGATGCTGTCCGAATACTTACCCCGGTAGGCATCTGCGAAGATAAAGAGCTGGCGGGCATGGGTCAGAAGTGTGTCAGCATAAGCGGGGTCGCTGTCCCGGAACACAATGGACGCCGAAGCCATAGCGGCTGCCGTTTCACCGGCCAGATCGGAGCCCGGAAGCTGGGGAGTGATCTTATACGAGGGGCGGTCCATCTGCATCACCTCGGCGGGACCCCACCAATTATGATCGGCATTGCCTGCACCCACCTGACCGTACAATTCGTTGGGAGCCGTATGGGCCTTGATAAAATAGTCATTGACGAAACGGAGATTCAGCAGGATCTCGTCCAATTGTCCGGTTTGCACATAAGCATCCTTATACTCGTAGACACCCCAAGCCAGCATGGTAGCCGAGGCGGCCATAGGCAGACCGAACTTTACATGATCCCCTGCATCATACCAGCCTCCGGTCAGATCCTTGCCCACGTCGGCCCCGTCTGTAAGGCCTGAATCACCTCTCCAGGAGATCCGGTTCCACTCGGGCAGCACGCCCGATTGCTGTGCTTCATAGAAAAGCAGCGATTTTTGCAGCACCTCGCCATAATTAAAGGCCGCCGCCGATGCTCCAGCTTGTGCCGCCGATGCCCCGGATGGAGCGGCGAGCGATCCTGCCGCAGCCGTAATCACAATAGCAGCGGATACTGCCGTGCTCACACATTTGCGTGTTATGCTGTGTAATTTCATCCTTCATGATCCCTCCATATGATTAATTATGGCTCTACGCCCCATACCAGCTGGCCGTTTTGATACAGGGTCACCTTGTCCCAATCGGTCAATTGCGTTTTAGTCGCATCAAAGGAATAGTCGTTGCTCTCGTTAAAGCCAGACCAATCGGACTTGGCCATACGAAGCTGAATATCGCCGGTTTGGCCGCCTGCCGGGATGGAGCCTGCTGCTGCGGTGAAGCTTATCTCCACATAGGTATCCGTGAAGGTTCTCTGAATGTTGGCTGCCCCGATTGCCGCCCAATCCACCCAGGAGTTCATGGTGGCGCTGCCGTCCTTGGAGAAGTAGTAGCGCAGCTTCAAGGTATTCAGGCTCACCGGGCTGCTGCCGGTATTGACAATGTTCAGCGTTGGCACAATCTGGCTGTCCGTCGGATTCGTATCCACTGCACGGTATTGAACCTTGAGGCTGCCGGTTGGATTAGGAATTACCGTACCTTGCGGTTTGGCGCTGACCTGTGCGGAATTGGCGCTTTCTCCTGCCGCATTCACCGCACTGACCACATAGTAGTACATCGTATCGTTCACAAGACCTGTATCCGTATAGGAGGGGACTGCTGCATTGGTCTTGACCGTGGTGTAGGGACCGCCGGCTGTAGCGGATCGTTTCACGTTGTAGCCGGAAGCGCCGTCTGCCGCTGTCCAGGTCAGCGTAACCTGGGCATTGCCTGATGCAGCCGTCAAGTCTGCCGGTACCGCAGGAACTACGGGATTGGCAGTGCCGCCGGTCAGATAACTCTCTGTGTTCTTCAAATATTGGGCCACCCATACCAGCGGGCCGTTCCAGTTAATGGTGTTTTCCTTGGTGCACCAGGCTTGGGGCGCTGTATTCTTTGCGGCGTAGGATTTGGCTGCAGGCCGTCCGGTAGGTGTTGCCTGGTCGTTGATCAGATCGCTGTTGGGTCCTCCGGCCAGCCAGCCCTTCGGATAGGGAATACCGGCCTGATAGGGGCCCCATGCCAGACGGTCATGCAGATCCGTCTCATGATATTCGCCGTAGCCTGTAATGTAGGACAGGCGCATAGCATTGTTCCCCATCAAATAATCCATCCCCCGGTGCATACCCTTCAGATACTTCAGATCCTTGGTGGCATCGAAGGCATAGGCCCAGAAGATCATCCGGTTCAAAATGGAGGAGTTGGAGCCCCACCAATACGGATTACTTCCGGGTAAGGGTACGGGATACCCCTCATTGTTCATGACCCCAAGCCAATTATCGGCCAATGCAGCTACCCGCTGCTTCATATCCGCCAGATCCCCGGCGGGCAGATCATTGGCAACAGACAACAGAGAAAGGGTGCCCGTAGGCGCTACATCCGCCCAGCCGAAATCTCCCACCTCCTTATAATGCTTGGAGCCTGTTACAGCCGTCCGGTAAGTAGCGGCATTGGCATCATTCAACGTATAAGCGGTCAGATACATCTCGGCTGCCGCCGCATACCGGTCATCGCTGGTCTGAAGATCTCCGTAATCTCCGCCGCCATCCGCATCCTGGGTTTGATCGGTATACAGCACGACGGGATTGGACTCGGCACGGGTCCAGGCTGTTTTGGCAATTGTCCAGACCTCTGTGGCATAAGCGCTGTCATAAGGAGCCATGGTTCTGGCCAACTGGGACAGATTCCGGGCCACCGCATAAGTGGCATTGGTGGAGGGAGGCTGAGCCGTGCGGGTCATGGCGTTCTCCGCATTCATATCCGTAACCGGGAAGCCGCTCCAGTTATTGTTATGAATTTTGTGGGTAGCCAAACCGCCGTTAGCCGGAAGAATCCCTTTCATAAAGGTGGAGCCAAATTTGACCTCATCGAGAATATCCGGAATTCCGTTGGCACGCTCCGGTATGGCCAGAGAACTGTCCGGGAAGGCCTGGGGATATCGCTCGTAGGCATTCAGCAGGGTCCATGCCGAGATCGCCTGGTTCACCGGATAGATGCCGAAGTCCCCGGCGTCGGCCCAGGAGTACCGTGCATTCATCACACCGGTTCCACACCAGTTGTTAAAACATTTGACTGCTTCATCCCCCGGGTGCAGCGCTTTGCGGGCAAAGGCGCTGTTGGGCACATATTGGGCTTCAATATCCACACCCATACGGTGGAAATAAAAGTAGTTCATCGCTTCCTTCGGCAGATCAGGATAGAGGTTCGCCCCGATGACAAAAGGCACACTATTCCCTGTCCCGGGTATACGGAGGGTATAGGTCCCCGCTGCCGTTACAGTGGAAAAATCCGCATGATGCACCTGATCCCCGGAGGCGGCATCCCGGCCGTATACGGTGGTTTTACCGCTGGCTGCTAAGGTGCCGCTGCTTGTACGCAGCTCCCAGTTCAGCGGAACGGAGGAGGTGCTGACGATGGTGGCAATTTTATCGGCGGAGGGCAAATATCCGATTTGATTGACCCTCACCGGACTGGCATCAAAATCGGCAAACGCAGTGGTTTGAAACATGGGAACAGTCAGCACACATGCCAAAAGCAGGAGAAAACGCCGGGGCTTCTTCATTAGGGACAAGACAACAACCTCCATTCAGTTGAAAGTGTGGAAGGTACCGAAGATACGGAGGCGGCATGCTGCAAAACCCCCGTATCTTCAGTGGTTGGGATGCGGAGAATTACGGCTCCAGCCCCCAAACCAGTGTGCTGCCGTCATAAAGGGTTACCTTGCTCCAGTCGGCTAAGGCCGACTTGGTGCTGTCGAAGGAATAATCGTTGGTTTCGTCAAAATTGGTCCAGTCCGACTTGGCGACACGGATTTGAATGTCCCCGCTTTGACCGCCTGCCGCAATTGTACCTGCACCTGCTGCGAAGGAGAGCTCCAGGTAGGTGTCGGCACCGGTTTTAGCAGGGCTTACTGCAGTGAAGGCTCCGCTTACATTGCCGGACCCCAGCTGGGCATAATCGCAGTAGAAGTTCAAGCTTGCGCTGCCTTCCTTGGTCAGGTAATACCGCAGCTTCAGACCGCTCAGGCTTACGGCCGTGGTGCCGGTATTCTTGATATTGAAGGTGGCGGTAATCATATTATCCGTGGCATTGGAATTGCCTACCTTGTACTGGACCGCCAAAGCGCCGGTTCCGGTGCTGCCTCCTGTTGGCAAAGCGCTCACCTGGGTGGAATGCGCTCCTTCACCCGCTGCATTCACAGCGCTGACTACGTAATAGTAAGTCGTGCCATTGGTGACCGCCGTATCCGTGTAAGCTGCAGCCGTGATACCCGGAGCTACCGTGGTGTACGGGCCGCCGCTGGTTGTGGCGCGTTTGACGTTATAGCTTGCTGCTCCGCTAACGGGTGACCAGGCCAGGGTTACCTTGGCGTTGCCTGCCGTTGCCGTCAGCCCTGTGGGTGCAGGCGGTAAGGTCGGCACCGGTGTTTCGGCCGGAGTCGCACTGACCTGCAGGGAATTGCCGCTGGTTCCGACGGCATTGGAGGCAGTCACCACATAATAATAGGTGGTGCCATTCACAACGGTGGAATCCGTATAGCTGGTTGCGGTTACACTGGCGGGCAATGCTGTATAGGGCCCTCCGCTAACCGTCGCCCTTTTCACTGTATAACTGGCGGCTCCCGATGAAGTTGTCCAGCTGAGCGTAACCTTGGCATCTCCTGCAACGGCTGTTACTCCTGAAGGTGCAGCAGGGGCTACCGGATCTCCGCCGGGGGTTCCCGGAATAACGGGATATGCGTTCTTGACCAGCGTGACAAATTGATTATGAAACCAATGGCCGGCTACAGGTGCATTGGGCATGGCACCTGTCAGCACGTTGGCAGAGGTCGTATAGGTCGGATCACACATCCGGTCGAAGCCCTTGCCCTCATCGTTGGGAATTAGAGCGCTGGAGCCGTCGGATTCGCCGGGAGGCTTCACCCACACGAAGGCGTCAAGATGGGAGGAGGGGTAGCCGGTTGGCGCAACCTGCGGAGGTACACCGATGCCTGCGCCGGAATTATTGCACCATAATCCGCGATGGGCCCGACGGTCCACACGTCCGGAATTGACATAGGAATTAATATCATTGCCGACGGCTGCCGTGGGGCGGTTCGGTCCTCCCCAGCCATTGCGGCTGGTATCGATCAGGAAGCCCAGGGTACTGGGCCAGCCGGCATTGGTGAAGCTTTTGTACAAGGCTGCCGTATAGTCCGATTCATCGAAGTTGGGATTCCATTCATAGTAGTTGGAGGAACGGATCTGTGCCCCGTTAATCGTTAAATTCGGGTTGGGCAAATTCGGCTCCTCAAGAGGCGAGGTGTTGGCTGTATTGGTGATAAAGCCGTTGATGCTCCCAAAACCACGGGTAGTGGCTCCAACCACGCTGGTCATCAGCTGAACCGTGCCGGACATGTTGTTGTCCCAGCCCAGCCAGCCGGAGTGGCCGATGTCCATATAGTTATACACATTGGGAATCGCGGACAGCTGATTCAACGCATACTGGGTAGCCTCCACATAGATGCCGGAGGAGGAAGCCTGGGCACATTGCGGATCACTCAGATTGGTCACCAGGTTAGGAAGAGAATCCGGCTCAACAATGTTGACGATTCGGATGTCCTGATACTTCGGCTTAGCAAAAATTTTGGCGATCTCGTCAATATACTCCGTTTTGTAGCGGGTGAGGCCTGCCGCAGTTAACGGAAGCTCTCCGTTGGAGGCTAACGCATGGCAGTCACGGCCCGGGAGATCATAGATAACGAAGGTTGCGACAATCGGCTGATTCGCCTGCTTTTGGGAAAGAACCAGATCCAGATGCTCCTCCAGGCTGCGGCGTCCGGCATTCACGTCCCCGCCGTAGATAGCATCAATCCGGTCCAGCCATACCGCTGTAGGATAGGACTTAATGGTGCGCATTTGATCAGCCAGTGCGGAATCGGTAACCTGGGCAATGGAGGTGTCGATGAGATCCGCATAGTCCGGGTTCACATACATGGTGGCCCCCACGAAGGGATTATCCGCATGAGGCTCGGCAGCTGAAGCCGGTTGAACAGCCGGAACGACCATACATGCCGCCAGAAGTGCCGACATAAACAGCATCTGCGTTCTTTTTTTGAGAACAGAAATAATCACATTATTCATCTCCCTGTTTTTTTGGAATGAATATCCGTTTTGCATGAACGCGCGTTAATTTTTCGGGAAAGAAAAGATAGCGCTTACATACGGATGCCAACAAATCATTTTTACTTGGATTCATACAACAACAGCAGGAAGAATAAGCGAGAGTTTTGGCAGAAGAGGATCGAATAAACAGGTTTGAAAGCTGCGCGAGGCTGTAAACATACGCTTCTGGAAGAATGGAAGCAGTCTTGGGGGTGAGGATTCCTTTGGATGGACGGAAATGCGGGTTATTCCTTGTCAATGGGATTAGCTTATGAACGCGCTCTCTTAAAAATGCGCACCTCCCCCAATCAGATGTAGGTGTCAGGAATTAATGTAAATATCTGACATCATTATAGCCTACCGTTCAAAGATTTGTCAATTTCCCTGTGGCAGAAACACGTCCCATTTTTTTGCCATCCTTTCCCAAGAATCGACGGCTTTCTATGGTTTTCTGCAGCAATCGATAGTATTCTGGTTTTTTCGAAAGTAAAAATCCCTGACGTTATGGAGTCAGGGATTTTGATTTTAATGCAAGAAGCTTATTCGAACACGCTCTGCGGAATGGTAAACTCCGGGAAACCGGCGGCGTAGGCCGTATATTCATAGGGTTCAAAATAGATAACAATATCGTTATTGCGCAGGAAGAACGGCTGGTTTTCGGAAATGGATTCGAAGGGGGCCAGCACCATATCCTGCTTGGTGAACTCCTCCTTCACCAGCTTATTGATCACCGCCGCGTAATCCGGGTTATTGCCCGCCGTCTGCTGCAGCGTCAGGGTGTCTCCCGTAGCCAGATCGAAGGTTAACGGCACCCGGGCGGGCATACCGTGGGCGCCACCGGTATACAGGTAGGATTGCAGATACAGGCTCAGCTTACCGCCGCTGTTCTGGGTGATGAAATAATGGACGGTGTAACCGTTGGGGACGCTCCTGCCGCTGTCGCCTGCTTTCTCCAGATCCTTGCGGGAAGCTTCGGCGATGCGGTTTACCTCCGCCTGAATAGTGCCGTTAATTTTATCCTGGACTGCAGTGTCTGCCAATCCATTCACTTGCGGATATTGAAGCTTAAACTCCAGCTTGTCGGTGGTTTCATCGATAACCCCTGTGGTGAGGGTCAGCGGGTTAAGAGACAAGGGAGTTAGTGTTGTTACACCATTTGTCCCATCCGTGACGGAGGTATAGCCGAAGGTGTCCAGAAAAAACCCGCTTGGCAGATAGGTGGTGCCGTCGACCAGCAGCGGCTCCGTTCCGTATATGGTTTGACCGTTGACGGTGTAGGGCTGCGGATCGCCTGTTTTGGTGCTGAGCGTGGCATTGCGTCCGGTGATGGTGGAGATGCTGTTCTGCGGGTCCCAGGCTACCTCAAGACCCAGCTTTTCGCTAAGAGCGCGAATGGCCACGTAGGTGGTTTCTGCATTGGGGGAAACTGCGCCGGGAATGGATTCCTGCCGGCCGTTTATGTCCATGAGGAAGTCTTTGAACGTTGGTGTTTTCGCTGCCTCCTGCGGAGTTTCCGCGGCATAGACGGAAGCTTCGGCGCGTGCAGCCGGAACGGCAGTCGGCAGCAATGCGCTGCCCGCCAGCAATACGGCGGCAAGGGGCAGGATGATAAACCGTCCGGCCTGTGGCCGCCGGGAGGAGGGAGTGGCGTCTGTGTGATAGGGAACGTGTTTCATAAAATCTCAGCTCCTTTTGTGCCAGAATTTGTGTCAGAGATCATGAATATATACCCGTCTTTCCGGTTGGCTCAATCAATAAATAGACGTCAGCTTGGGGGAAATGGTTTAAATAGGTGGTAAGGGGAAGAGTAAATTGTGGAGACTAGCACAAGAATTAACTTCTGATTTAGTACTAGGTCTTAATACAAAGTGCTATAATGGTCGTAACAGCTCTAATGCGGGGCAAAAAAACGGGAGGGACTTTGATTATGCTATATTC
Source organism: Paenibacillus mesotrionivorans (assembly GCF_046098205.1). NCBI lineage: Bacteria > Bacillati > Bacillota > Bacilli > Caryophanales > Paenibacillaceae > Paenibacillus > Paenibacillus mesotrionivorans. The sequence goes on from NZ_JBJURJ010000030.1 coordinate 18,873, forward strand.
CAAATCGAAAATTACAGCTTTGGGAGCGTATGTGCCGGAACGGATTTTGGGCAATGCCGATCTGGAAAAAATGGTGGATACCAATGACGAGTGGATTGTACAGCGTACAGGCATGAGAGAACGGCGTATAGCTGCCGAAGGGGAATTTTCCTCTGATTTGGCCGTTAAGGCGGTGGAGGACCTGGTTCGCCGTTATGGGGTTTCGGTGACGGATGCGGACATGATTCTGGTGGCTACCAGCACGCCGGATTATACCTGCCCCAGTACCGCCTCCCGGGTGCAGGCTGGACTTGGCATTGCCCATGCCGGGGCGATGGACATCAACGCCGCCTGTGCGGGATTTGTATACGGCCTGCAGTTGGCCGAGGGGCTGGTGACCAGCGGGATGTACCGCAAGGTGCTGGTAGTTGGTGCGGAGACATTGTCCAAAATCACCGATTATACGGACCGCTCCACCTGCATTCTGTTCGGGGATGGCGCCGGTGCCGTTCTGGTGGAGCGGGCGGAGGGGGAAGGGGATTTTGCGGCAGCATTGTCCGGGACCTTAGGAGAGGGGGGCATCCATGTGTACGGCAGCGGGCTGTCCTCGGAGCTGATGGGTGTGGCTTTAACGGGCGACGGATGTTTGGTGCAAAACGGCAGAGAGGTGTACAAGTGGGCGGTGCGGACGGTACCGGAGCAGCTGAAGGTGCTGCTGGACCGGGCCGGATGGGAAGCGGCGGATGTGGATTGGTTCGTGCCTCACAGCGCCAACCTGCGGATGATCGAGGCGATATGCGAACGCGGCCCCGTGCCCATGGAGCATACGCTGAGCAGCGTGGAGTTCCGGGGGAATACCTCGGCGGCGTCCATTCCCTTGGCGCTGCAGCTTGCGCTGGACGAAGGGAAGCTGAAGCCGGGCCAGCGGCTGGCACTGCTGGGTTTTGGAGGGGGACTGACCTATGCGGGCGTGGCTCTGCGGTGGGGAGCTGAGAATGGAAAGGGATAAACCGGGGAAGGAGCAAGATGAGCTGTTTCGGGGAAATGTGCCACGAGAGTAAGGGAGGGGGAGCGTGTAGAGTTGGAGTGGTAGGGGGCAGGAGTGGTAGGGGTGCAGGAGCGGTTGAGTTGGGGGGAGAGGGGGCAGCAGTGGTAAGGGGGCAGGAGTGGTAGGAGCGGTAGGGGTAGCATGTAGAGTTGGAGTGGCTAGAGTAGCGTGTAGAGTTGGAGGGACAGGAGGTAAGAGCGGTAGGAGTGTCGGCAGTTATAGCTGAAAAATCGTGTTTATCAGCCGCTGGCAGGCCATTTTAGGGGATTGTACTCGGTTTTTCGAGTATAAAGTGGTCTGTACACTGGATTTCCTGAAATTGTATATGAAATTTCGAGTTTAATGGCCCGAATAGGGGAGTTTTCGAAAATTATGCTCGGTTTTTCATATACAACGGGCCGGAAGCGGCAAAGAAAAGGGCGCGAAGCGGGCAAGGCAAAGAGTGGGAAGCGGCAAGGCAAAGAGCGGGAAGCGGACAAGGCAAAGAGCGGGCATCCATCAGACGCCCGCTGCTGTGTTTACTGTGGCGCAGCTTCCGCCGCAGACAGCTCCAGCGCCATAGCGGCAGCACCGGCAGCTGCATGGAGCCGGGGCAGCACAAGCCGCATCCGCGGCAGGGCCGCTGCCAGCTGCAGGTCGAAGGCGCTTCGCACATAGGGGTTGCGGAGCAGCACGCTGCCTGACAGGGTTAACGGCCCAGCCTGCAGGCCCAAGCGGTCCGCCAGCGCGGCCACCAGCTCCACCAATGCGGCGGCGCTTGCTTCGGCGATGGCCAATGCGGCTGCATCGCTCAGGTTGCAGGCCTCCTCCAGGATTGGGGCGAGGGCGGCGATTTCTTTTTTTCCTGTAGCCGGGCCATAGGTGAAGCCGACGATTTCACCCGGGCCGGCAAGCTGATGCCGCTCCTGAAGCAGGCGGCTGATGACCGTAGGCGGCTCCCGGCCGTCCCAGGCCCGAACCGCTGCGCTGAGCAGCCGGCGGCCGATGCTGTAGGCACTGCCCTCATCGTCGATGAGGTGGCCGAAGCCTCCGGCCCGGCCGGTTTCTCCGGCGGCGCTGCAGCCAAAACAGACGGACCCGGTGCCGGCGATGAGCAGCATCCCCGGCCCGCCGCCGAAGGCCCCGTGCAGCGCAGCCTCGTGGTCCCCGATAATACGCAGGGGACCGGTATAACCATGGCTGCGGACAGCGGCGGTGAGGCGGCCCGGGATGGCCGGGTTGCTGATGCCGGCAGCACCAATGACCATGTGGCGGATGTGCCTCAGGCCTCCGCAGACAGCAGCAAGCTCCGCGTAAATGCTGTGCAGCGCCTGCTCCACATCGGCCTCCTTCCGGCCGTTGTAGTTGATACCGTCGGCGGTAAACTCGCGGACGATCCTGCCTCCCGCATCCATGACGGTAACGGTGGTTTTGGTGCCGCCCCCGTCCAGACCCACGGCAAATCCCGGAGCGTCGTTGTTCAACCGGCGGCTGTTTTCTTGGCTGTAGTCCATGCTTTCACCCTCTGCTTCTTTATAACTGGGGCGGCTCCCCCAATGATACTCACCTGTATATATGATAGCTTGCTTTTTCCCCGGCAAAAGCCGCGCTTTCCTCCTGCAGCTGCCCGAGCAGCTCCTCTACCGGTAAAGTCCCTTCGCGGAGCGTACTGTCCCCCCACAGAAGATCTATAAAGGGCCGCCCGCCTTCACGGAACGGCTCCAAAAAGGCAAACTCCTGCCAGTTCCGCCGCAGGGTATCGATCAGCCGGACGCCTGTTTCCACAGGCTGCACGGCACGAACGTCGGTGACATGCAGCTGCACTCCGTGGCAAAGCTCTCCTTGATGCTTGGAAAAGGTGGGTTTGAAGTGGGCAGGCCGGAAACGGACACCCGGCAGCTGGAGCCGGTTCATTTCCGAAGCCAGCCGGTCTGCATCCAGATAAGGCGCCCCGATCAGCTCGAAGGGAAGCGGCGTGCCTCTGCCTTCGGACAGGTTGGTGCCTTCAATCAGGCAGGTCCCCGGATAAAGTGCCGTTGTCCCAAACCGCGGAAGCCCCATAGAGGGCGGAACCCACAAATTCCCCGTATCGGGAAATAACATGTGCCGGGACCAGCCCTTCATGGGCACCACGTGCAGCTCCGCTTCGAGGCCCAATTGGTCATTGGCCATCAATGCCAGCTCTCCCACAGTCAGACCGTAGCGGATGGCAAGACCGGGATAATTGCCAACGAAGGATTGAAATCCCTCCCGCAGCCGGTTCCCCTCCACCACAGCTCCACCCAGCGGATTAGGACGGTCCAGCACCACAAAGGCCTTGCCCGAACGGGCGCAATCCTCCAGCGCATACAGCATGGTGTAGATGAAGGTGTAGAAGCGAGCGCCGGCATCTTGAATATCATAGACTACCAGATCCACTTGGTCCAGCATCTCCGGAGTCAGCCGTTTGGAATCCTGACGGTACAGGCTGTAGACGGGGACTCCGGTGCGTTCATCCCGGTAATTGTCCACCAGGCTGCCTGCCGCCTGATCTCCCCTGACCCCATGCTCCGGGGAAAACAGCGCCGCCAGATGGAACTGCTCAAACAGCACATCCACGGTGGAGACAAAATCCCGGGTCAACCCGGTGGGGGCGGTAATCAGCCCCAGCCGTTTGCCTTTTAGGAGATGCGCGAAGTCCTGCAGATTTTCCACGCCGTATTGCACCATGCTCATGCTACAGCTCCCCCTGCCGCAGCCGGAGGGCCTCCTCGGGAATCATGAAGGTTTCCGCATACTGCTTGCGGGCCTCGATACCCCGGACTCTGGCCAGATGCTTGTAGTATTCCAGATAGGGGAAGGATTTGCTGCCTGTCACGAACCAATGCTGGGACACCGCCTCCACCCACAGCTCATATGCCTCCTGGTCAAAATCCACATACACATAGGGCCGGTAATCCACGGCGTCCTCCCAGTTTTCCGCATAATACAGCTTGCCGGCGAAGGCGGCGGGCAGCTCACGCTGGAACGAAGCCAGCCCTGCAAAAAATCGGGCATCATTCACAATGCGGTGGGTGGTGCTGTGATCCTTGTGCATGCTGTTTTTGAAATGGGTGATGAGGATGGACGGCCGAACCCGCCGGATCACATCACATACCTGTAGGCGTACCTCCATATTGTCCGGGAGCTCACCGTCGGCATAGTCCAGCACAATCGCTTCCCCGTTCAGCTTCTCCGCAAATGCCTCCGCCTCCCGGACCTTCTGCACCCGGTATTCCGCCATGTCCTGCCCGGCCGGCACCCCCCGTTCCCCCGCCGTCAGGGCCAGGGTAACAATCCGGTCTCCCTTCAATGCATGGCTGGCCAGCACCCCACCGGCGGTCAGCTCCATATCTCCTACATGGCCGCCGATGGCCAGAATGGTTTGCGGCTGTGTTTGGGCTTGAGATTGATTTTGCGTCATGTCTAAAAACAGCTCCTTTCCATAGTCCGGATTATGACTCTGCCAATACTTTTCTTAAGACACCAAACTGCTTGACCGTACGGAACCCGGCTTTTTGGTAAATCCGCAGGGCAGGATTGGTTTCTCCTGTAAAAAGGGACATATATTCCGTTCCGATACCCCGGAAGGCATCACATAGCCGGAAGAAGAGTATAGAGCCAAGCCCCTTGCCCTCGTCCTCCGGATGAACCCCGATCCCTGCAAAATACCCCCGGCCGCTTAGCTCTCTGACCACCGGTCCGGCAAAACCAGCTGCCCTGCCCTGATGGGCCGCTACCAGGAAGGGGATGCTTTCCTCCGCACAGCGGGTTAATTCCTTTTCCCAGGCGGGGTTGCTTAAAGCGGCCAACATCCCGGTTAGTTCGGTGTGCCGTGCTCCGTCGAACCATTCAACCCGGTAACCCTGCGCCTCCGCCTGTTTTTCCTTCTCCAGAATGTCAGCCGGTATGCTGAATGGGCTTAGATCCAGATACATGCCGTTCTGCCGGGAGCGTTCCGTGTAACCATGCTCCAGGAGAAAACGGTTCAGCTCGCTGTCCACAGGAATGCCGGGAGCGTTGTTATGCTCGTGGCCGGGAGTGTCCGGAATCAGCCAGGGCAGCCTCATCGGATTGAAAAAAAGCGCCTCCGCCTGTGTTTTGCCCAGGTCGCGGAAGCGCTGCTCCACGGCATCCAGCAAAACGGAGTAGTGGCGGTCGTCAGCAATATCTTCATCCAATAGAATAGTCGTCAAGTACCCCGCTTTGGCGCCCAAGGGCAGGTCAGCCCCGGTTACACCGCAGGCAAAACCTTTGATGGCGGACGCATCTGCTTCAACCAACAGGAAGGTGCAGGCCGGATCGAAATAAGGATTTTGCAGAATCAGCCGGCTGAAGGAGTCGGCGGTCATGGCCTTGTACCCGTCCTTCACCGCCGTGCGGTTCCATAGATCCACGGCGGCATGCACGGTGGCTTGCTGTGCATTCGTTTGCCAGGTGGCGAGTGTGAGCTGTTTATGCATAAAAGGGCATCCTTTCTTTGGAAAAGATACATGCGCCTCCCAACCGCTCGGTTGCGGGGAAACGCGGCTGGCTAAGGGAACTGAGAAGCGCTTAGCCGCTGAAAACCGCCGGATTGCCGGGCTAACGGAACTCAGAGGCGCTTAGGTGGGAAAATGGGCTCTTCCGAGTAAAATTAGGCCTGTAAGAGTCGCTGAGTTCCGTTAAAATGCAAAGTTACTCCAAAAAGCGCCTGTAAGAGCCGCTGAGCTCCGTTAAAAAGTAAAGTTAGCTAATAAAGTCTTGTGAGCTGCAGAGTTTCGTTGAATAGTAAAGTTAATCCTGGAGCGCCGGTAAGAGTTGCATAGCTCCGTTAAGCAAAGTTAGCTAGTAAGGCTGCGAGAGCTGCATAGTTTCGTTGAAAAGTAAAGTTAGTCCAAAAACGTCTGTAAGAGTAGCAGAATTCCGTTAAAGCAGAGTTAGTCCTAGTACGCCGGTAAGAGTAGCATAGCTCCGTTAGCCGTCGCGGGTGAGTTGCCCAAGGGGGAGATGCTAGTTTTGGTGCGACATACCGGCAAGGATTGTACGATAGTGCCGCCCCCGTACGCTTACATGTACCCCGTACGCTTACCCGGCTGATTCACTTCCGGTGCCCGATGAGCCATGGGCCATTCTAACGGAAGTGAGAGCCCCTATTTGGGCAAAAACGGGGGTTGCCGAAATCTAACGGAAGCAGGAGCCCTTATTAGGCCGCGAACAGGCCGCCAACCGGCAAAATGCTGCAAGTAGCGGCGCTGGCCGCCGTTAGAGTTTGCCGAAGGCGATTTTCGGGCAAATAGCGGCTGTAGCTTCCGTTAGCGTGTCAGGGGCCCATAAGACAGATTTGCTGTGGCTGCGGTTAGCGCGTCGGGAGCCCAAAGGCAGAGCGGCTGCAGCTAGCGCTTCAGGGTCCATGGCTGCGGTTAGCGCGGCGAGCGCCCATAGGGCAGCGAAAGCTTGCCCAGCACCGCCGGGTGCCGTGCACCTGTAACCGCCGGCAGGCTGCCCGGCAGTCCGGCCAGGGTGCATTCCGCTAGCAGGGCGAAGGCCACCGCTTCCTTAGCGTCGCTGCTGAGGCCGATTTCTTCCTGGGTCACCAGCGGCACAGGGGCCAGCTCCTCCCGCAGGTCCCGCAGCAGTGTCGGGTTGTAGCTGCCTCCGCCGCCGACAATCATCCGGTGGGCCGGATGGCGGTCCCGGACAAACCGCCGGTAGGCGTCGCCGATGGACCAGGCGGTGAGCCGCGTCACCGTGGCCACCAGATCGGCGTCGCTAACGCCGAGCTCCTGTCGCCAGCCCATCAGCTGCTCCACATAGGCGTCGCCGAACAGCTCGCGGCCCGTGGATTTGGGCGGCTGCAGGCGGTAATACGCCTCCGCCTGCAGCCGCTCCAGCAGCTCCGCGCAGCAGCGGCCGGTGGCAGCCAGCCGTCCGCCTTCGTCCATCCCGGTCCGGCCGCCCGTAAGACGGCGCATCACGCCGTCGATGAGCATGTTGCCGGGACCGGTATCGAAGGCGGTGACCTGGCTGCTGTCCGCCCCTGCGGGAATTACGGTGATATTGCCAATGCCTCCGATATTTTGGAGCAGAAGGGTTTCCTCCGGGCTGCGGTACAGCAGGTACTCGGTATAGGGCACCAGGGGTGCGCCTTGGCCGCCTGCCGCCAAATCCGCAGGGCGGAAATCGGAGACGCAGGGGATGCCGGTCAGCTCGGCGATCACGGAGCCTTCGCCGATTTGGACGGTATACCCCTGCTCCGGCGCATGCCAGAGGGTTTGCCCGTGGGAGCCGATGACGCTGACGGCCTCCGGCGCGATTCCCGCCTTTGCCGCCACGGCCAAAGCCGCATCGGCATACAGCTTGCCCAGCCGCACATTCATTTCGCCCACCTTGTCCACGGTGGCGGACGCAGGATCGAAGAGGCGGAAGATCGCCTGCCGGGTATCCTCGGGATAAGGCAGATTCAGGAACGCCAGCAGCTTCACCGACAGCCCCCCGTCAGGCCCATCCCCCGCTGCCTCCCCGGTGGTTCCCCCGGCCCCAATCAGGCCCGAGCTCTCCCCGGGCCGACCCGCAATCTCCACCAACGCGGCGTCAATCCCGTCCACGGAGGTGCCGGACATCAGCCCGATAGCGCAGCGTTTTCCCATCCCGCTCACCCCTTCACAGCGCCGACAGTGACGCCCTCCAGAAAGTAACGCTGCAGGCTGAAGAACAGGATGAACATCGGCAGCGCCGAGATGGTAGCCCCGGCCATCATGGGCGAGAAGTACGTGGTATTGGCGAAGCGGAAATTTTTCAGCCCCACCTGGATGGTTTGCATATCCATGGTCTTCGTCACCAGAAGCGGCCAGAAGAACGTATTCCAACTGTCCATAAAGGTCAGGATGGCGATTACCGCCATGACGGTCTTCGAAAGCGGCGCAATCACCTTGAAGAAAATCATGAACTGGCTCGCCCCCTCCACCTTGGCGGACTCGATGATTTCATTGGGAATGCTGCCCATAAACTGCTTGGCCAGAAAGATGTTGTACACAGTGACCAGGCTGGGCATGATGAGAGCAGTGTAGGTATTTTCCAATTGGAAGGTGTTCACAACCAGAATATACAGAGGCACCTGCGTCACCTGATAAGGAATCATCATTGCGACAAGAAGGATGGTGAACAACACTGCCCGCCCTTTGAACCGCACCTTGGAAAAAGCATAACCCGCCATAGTGGCGAACAGGACGTTGGACACGGTGACACTCCCCGCTACAACTAGCGAGTTGAGAATCCAGCGGTAGGAATATTGGCTGTACTGGAAGAAGAACACGAAGGAATCCAGCGTGATTTTGCCGGGCAGGAGAGAATAATTCACCGCTCCCGCCTCCACCGGATCACCCAGGGAGGAAATCAGCATGAAGTAGATGGGAAACAGCGTCGCCAGAGCAAATACCAGAAGGAAGAAGCTCAGGATTCCATTGCGGGCCACGCGGATTTTCGGATTGCCGATATGGTTGTTGTATAAGGACATGGTGGGCTCCTCCCTTCTAGTATTCGATCTCTTTGCCGAGGAATTTGAACTGGATCAGGGACACAAGTGCGATAACGGCGGCCAACACCAGGGATTGGGCGGCTGCTTTGCCAAACTCGAAATACTTGAACGCATTGTCAAAAATCAGCAGGCCGACCATGGTGGTGGAGTGATTGGGTCCGCCGCCGGTCATCAGGTAAGCATTCTGGAATACCTGGAACGATCCGATGACAGCTGTCACTAGAAGAAACAGAATTGTCGGTTTTACAAAAGGCACCACAATATGCTGCAGCTTTTGCAGGAAGGAAGCTCCGTCCAGATCCGCCGCTTCATAATAGCTGTTGTCGATGCCGATCAGCGCCGCCAGGAAAATAATAATCGCTGCGCCATGGCTGGACAGCCAGCTCATCATCACCAGGGCCAGCATAGCGGTAGCACTGGAGCCCAGCCAATTCTGGTTGGAGATGCCGAAGAAGCTGATCAGCTTGTTGAAAATACCGGCAGGCAGCGGATCATAGATCCACAGCCACACCACGGACAAGGCCACACCCGAGGCAACGGTGGGCAGGTAGTAGATGCCCTTGAACACATTCTGCACCTTCTTGCGCAGGGGCAGGATCATAATGGCGATGACGAAGGAGAGGAACAGGTTAAAGGGAACGGTCAACAGTGTGTACACGAGGGTATTGCGGATGGACTTCCAGAACAGAGAGCTCTCGAAGGTGGCCACATAGTTGTCTAAGCCGATGTAGGTGGACCCGAGAGGTTTGTATTCCTGAAAGCTGATAATGAAGGCCTTGATGACCGGATAGGCGGTAAACAGCGCGTACACCACCAGGGCAACGGCAATGAAGACATAGCCCGGAAAATTGTCCGTATGCTTGCGGCGTCTCCCCGCCGGTTTGGCTGCACGTTCGTTGGATGTGGACACGGCCATGGCGAAGCTCCCTTCTCATTCATGGGACTTTACAAAAAAGCCGGGGAGGGGCCCAGCCGGGAGCCGCCTGCGCCTTATGGGCAAGCGGCTCGGCCGGCCGGGACACTCCTCCGGTGGAGAGGCTAGGGCGTGTCTGAAAACTCCGAGGGGAGCAGATTTTAGCGAATTTTTGTTCATGGCAAGGCACTTTTGCGTTAGTTCACCGGGGGTACGTCAAGCGAAAGTAACGCAGCAAGGGACGAAAAGGCGCTAAAAGATGCCCTCAACGAGTTTTCAGACACGGCCTAGTTAATCCTTGACGATGCCAGTATCTCCGAAGGCTTTGACAGCCGCCTCGGTAATGGCTTTATGCATATCCTCCGGCTTGATTTCGCCGGCTAACAAAGCCTGCATCTTCGGAATGATGACTTCATTCTCCAGCTTGGTGGCCTTGGCGCCCAGCTCAACCGGGATATCCGGACGGGCGGGAGCGGCGTGGGAGAGAAGCACCTTCACAGCGGCTTCGTTCTCAGGGCTGCGGCTGATGGTAATGCTCTTGGCGGCTTCGGCGCCGGTTTTGCTGATGTGGGCCACAAACAGCTCACTGTTGGTTTCGGCGGCTACCTTGCCGCTGGCCAGGAAGTAGGCAGCCTTGACCACGTTGGCTTTATGCTCGGCGGTGGGCTCCTTTTTGCCGCGGAAGGTGACATAGCCGTCTACCACGGTGCTGGACACAGCGGGCTGGCCGAGGAAGCTGGGCACCGGCAGCACGATGTAATCCACCTTGATGCTGTCCTTGACGGCGCTGCCGTCCTTGGCGTCAATCTTCCCGTTGTTGGTTTTGGCGGAGTTCTCGAAGGTAGCCAGGCCCTTGCCGGTAATCATGGTTTGGCCGGTCAGGAACATGTTCCAGCGTTTGCCTGCGTCGATGGAGCCTAATTCCTTCGGCATGGAGCCGTCGTCGATCATTTCACGGACCGCCTTCAGGACACCCAGATAGTTTTTGCTGGTGTAGGCATACTTCAGATCCTTGGTGAAGGGAGAGGGCATACCGGCGTTTTTCACCAAAATGCTCAGATAATCCTTGGACGCCACACCGGAGGTGGCGAAGACGAAGCCGTACCGTTTGGTGGCGTTGCCGTCCTTAACTACGCCCTTCTTGATAGCCTCGCGGAATTCTTCATAGGTCCAGCCGGATTGTTGAACCTTTTTCCAATCGATGCCTGCCGCCTCAAGGAATTCTCTGTTGCCTCCGATAGCATGGGCCTCCATATAAGCGGGGAAGCCGTACAGGCTTTTGCCGTTCTTCATATATTCCAGAGGGCCCGGATCAAAGTCCGAGACCATCTTGGCGTCGGCCAGGCTGGTAATATCCATAAGCATCCCCTGCTGCACGTACTTGGAGATGCCGTCGGAGCCGATAAACGCGATGTCAGGCGGGCTGCCTGCGTTCACCTGGGTGTCCAGCTTCTGGGTCATGTCCTCCCAGCTGGCGGGTTCGATTTTTAGCGTTAAATTGGGATAAAGAGCGTTGAAATCCTTGGCCATCTGCTCGAATTTCTTCTGGAAGTTGGCCGAAACCGGGGGAAGCAGGGCAGTGATGGTGTCCTTCTCGCCGGAAGCGGCGGCGCTTGCAGCAGGTGAGCCTCCCGCAGATGCGGCTGGGACGGGAGAAGAGGCGTTGTCCTTACCGCCGGAGCAGGCGGCCAGGGGCGCTAGGGATAAAACGGCGGCTAACATGAGGGAGATGGACTTTCCTTTTGTAATCATTCCTTGCTTCCTCCTTTTAATGGTCAAAATGTATGGGATGAGTCAGAACTTCCGGTTCGTGTGGTGTACATGGAGCGATCGGCACCCATCTGGCTAACCGCGTTTAGTCTTGCGGGGCGGTGACGCCCTGGTGCTTGCGGATAGCCTGCTTGAGCATTCCCTTGGTTTCGTCCAAGAGCTTCTGGCCGGCGGAGGCATCCAATCCGGTGACCAGCATCAGGATGGCCAGCTTGCAGCTGCCTCCCGCCTCGGCCAGGGCGTGAGCCGCTTCAGTTTCCCCGGCGCCGCATGCGGCTGTAATGATGCGGACCGCCCGATCCCTGAGTTTAGCGTTGGTGGCCTTCAAATCCACCATGAGGTTGTCGTAGGTTTTGCCGAGCTTCACCATCACGCTGGTGGTGAGCATGTTGAGCACCAGCTTCTGGGCCGAGCCGGACTTAAGCCGGGTGGAGCCCATAATCACCTCCGGCCCCACTACCGGAGCGATGGTTACCTGGCATACCTCCGCCAGCCGGGAGTTCCGGTTGTTGACCACGCCGATGGTGGCGGCGCCCAGCTCGCCCGCCTTCCTCAAGGAGGCGATGACGAAGGCGGCGCTGCCGCTGGCGGAGATGCCCACCACCGCATCCCGGGCGGTGATACCGCAGCGCTCTACGAGGGCGATGCCCTCCTCGGCCAGATCCTCGAAGCCCTCCACCGCTGTGCGGAGGGCGACATCGCCTCCGGCGATATGCCCCTGGATCAGCTCCGGCTCTACGCCGAAGGTGGGGGGGCATTCGGAGGCGTCCAGTACACCCAGCCGACCGGAGGTGCCGGCCCCGATGTAAAATAACCTGCCGCCGTCAGCCAGACGGCTGTGGATCATGTCCACTGCCTGTGCAATGCGGGGGATTTCCTCCGACACTGCCGCAGGAACCTTGGCGTCCTCCCGGTTCAGAAGCGCCAGCATCTCTTCGGTTGTGCATTCGTCAATGCTCCGGGTTGCCGGATTGATGGTCTCCGTCGTTAAGCCCGCTAAATATTCATTCATGCGCATTCTCCTACCTGGTTGTGTTAGTTTTCAGCATGATCATGAGGGGAAACAAGGAGTTGTTGTTAGGTAACCTGCCATGCGATTGCTTTAAGCATAGTACCAATGCGCTTTTACTGTCAATCGTTTTTTGGAATAAAATTTCGGATTAAAAAAATAAAATGATTATTATGCTCCAAAATTATATGGGAAATCGTGAAAAATATTCCTCTTACTTTTCATGATAGCGGTTAATGAAAGGGCTTACATAAACACGTATATTGTTCGGACTTCCGGATTATGTCCGGCTCTGTCCGGTAGAGTGGTAAAAAACGGCGCTTTGTTAGACCAAGCGCCGCGTGGCAGATGAGCGGATTAGGAAAACTTGAGGCGACCCTAACCCCTTCTGTGTTTGGCGGAAAGAATATTGTGGGTTTTCAAGAGGTATTTTTTGATGGAGGTGTACTCTGCGCTGGCTACACCGGCAAACAGAATGTCAATTACGGTCAACATGGCAATCCGGGAGCCCATAGCTCCGCTGCGCATGGTGATCTCCTGGGAGGAGAAGGTCAGCACAATATCCGATCGCTGAGCCAGCTCGCTTTTGCCGAAGCGGGTCAAGGCTATAGTGGTGGCGCCGTTTTTGAGAGAGATGTCCAGAGCGTCCAGAATCTCCTCGGTATCACCCGAATTGGAAACAAAAACAGCCACGTCGCCGCGCTCCAAAAGGGTTGCTGCAGTAAGCTGGCTGTGCCCGTCCGTATAGGCATGGCACATCTTGTTAATCCGCGAGAATTTCTGCTCTCCGTCCCGGCATACCAGGCCGGATGCACCAATGCCGAAGAAGACGATGCGGTGGGTTTCCCGCAGTGCCTTAACAGCTTTGGCCACCTCTGTGTGGTCGATAATGGACAGGGTATCGTCAATGGATTTGGCGTTGTTGCGGGCCACATTGGAGATGATGACATCAAGCTCATCTCCCGGCTGGATATCGGAATAATGGGCGGGCTGCTCCTCATCATGGGAGCCCAAGGCGGCGGACAAGCTGACAATAAAGCTGCGGTATCCGTTATAACCCATGGTTTTGCAGAAGCGGAGCACGGATGCGTCGCTGGTACGGCTGAACAAGGCTAGACTTTTGATGGAAAGATGGGGGATCTCGCCCGGATTGGCAAGGATATACTCGGCGATGAGCTTTTCGACGGGGGTGAGGCTTTCCTTCACATCCCGGATTTTGAGCAAAAGATTGTTCTGAATGGCCATAGAAGGTACCTGCGCATTCTTATAGATTTACCTTCATAGTAAAGGGAGAGGGGGTTGTTGGCAAGCAATGGTACATGATGTAATGACTGAAATTTAATTTCGTTGTTATTGTATCATAGTGGAATAAAATTTTAAAGTCCAACTTGTTGTTTTAAAAGGTGGATGCTATAATGGCGGCAAATAAGAAAAGAAAATTTTGATTTTGTGTCATATAAACTAACATGAAAGCAGGATGGACACATGGATCAGCTCCAGCATACCGCTCTTCGCGAGCAAATCGGTCAAATGGTCATGTGCGGGTTTTCCGGAAAAAAGCCCACAGAGGATATTTTGCGGCTTATCCGGGAGTACAGATTGGGCAATGTGATCTATTTCAGGGATAATATCGGCACGCCGGAGGAGGTGCGGCAGCTTTCCGTTACTCTTCAGGAGGCGTCTAGGCTGGCAGGAAACGGCCCTTTATGGATAGCCGTTGATCAGGAAGGCGGAATGGTGGCGAGAATAGACCGGCAGGTGGCGCTTATGGCGGGAAATATGGCCTTAGGCGCAGCAGGATCGCCGGAGCTCGTATATGAAACGGCGCGGATTTCAGGAATGGAGCTGCGGAGCTTGGGCATTAACCTGAACTTTGCACCGTGTGTGGATGTGAATAACAACAAAGCAAACCCGGTTATTGGCGTTCGTTCCTATGGGGAGGATGCGGGAGTGGTGGGTCTTATGGGCGCCCGGGCCGTGCAGGGTTATCAGGATGCGGGCATCAGTGCTTGTCCCAAGCATTTTCCGGGGCATGGGGATACAACGGCGGATTCCCACTTGGAGCTGCCGACCGTGCCCCATGATTTGGAGCGGCTACGCCAGGTTGAATTGCCTCCATTCGTGAGTGCTATTGCAGCCGGAGCGGATGTGGTGATGACCGCCCATGTGCAATTCCCTGCTTACGATGCCAGCGGGCTTCCGGCTACATTGTCTGCCGCCGTACTTGAGGGGCTTCTGCGCGCAGAGCTGGGCTTCGGTGGAGTTATTGCCACGGATTGCCTGGAAATGAAGGCTATTTCCGGAACGGTGGGGGTTGGCCGGGGTGCTGTTATGGCGGTGAAGGCGGGAGCAGATCTGGTTCTGGTTAGCCACACACCGGAGCTGCAGCTTGAAGCGCTGGAGGCGATTTATCAGGCTGTTTTATCGGGAGAGCTGCCGCAGGAGAGGATTACCGCGTCCGCCCGCCGCATCCGGGAGGCCAAGGCCCGCCGGGAGGAAGCGTGGCAGCAGTTGGTTCGGGAGCAGGGTATACCCGAAGTCGGTGCTCCGGAGCATATGAAGGCTGCCGGGGAAGCGGCGGAACGGGCGGTGACGCTGGTCAAAGCGGCGGGGGAGGGCGGTTTCCCTCTGGATGACGCCGCACCGACGCTGGTGATTTGGCCCCGTGTGGAGGCCCGGACGGATGTGGACGAAGCCATCCGCCAGGAGATAACCCTGGGCAAGGCGTTGGCGCCTTATATCGCAGATCTGCAGGAGCTTGCCGTAAGTCTTGCACCGGATGATGCGGAGATAGAAGCTGTGCTGGCTGCCGTTCGGGCAGGTCGGCTGCAGATTGTGGCAGGCACCTACAACGCGGCCTTTAATCCGGGCCAGGCCCTGCTGGTGCAGACACTGATGGAGCTCCCCGGAGCCAAGGTAACGGTGGCGGCGCTGCGCAGCCCTTATGACTTGCTTTCTTTTACCGGCGTGCAAACGTATGTGGCCTGCTACGAAAACCGGCCCCTTATGCTGCAGGCTGCTGCTAAGGTGCTTACGGGCCGCTTGCCCGCTTCGGGTAAACTGCCGGTAACCCTCTCGGCGGATTATCCTGCCGGTTGGGGAATATCCTGATCTTGACATTGGGCGGCGAACGGATGCTATGATGAGGATGAACTGATAACGGCAAGCGGCGCAGATTTTGTGTGCTGCTTCATTAATGGAGGTTAACTCATTGAGCCAGGAAATTTTGTCCGTGATCCAGCATTATACTCCTGCCTATCTCGCCACAGTCGAGGACGGCAAGCCGAGAGTCCGTCCTTGGGGCCTGCCCCATCTGGATACCGAAACCGGCAGACTCTACTTCAGCACCGCCAGCACCAAAGCGGTGTATGAGCAGCTGCTGGCGGTGCCTTATGTGGAATATTCCCAGACCTCTCCTGCGAATGTGTGGGTCAGAATCAGCGGCGCAGTCCAATTCGACGAAACGCCCGAGGCGAAGGAAGCGCTCTTCAAGCATGAGCCGCAATTGGCCAACATCTATAAAACCCCCGATAATCCCGTGTTCAAAATTTTCTACCTGGAGGAAGCCCGGGTAACCGTAGATGATTACACCCCCAACCCGCAGCGGGTGTACGAGTTCAAAAACGGCAGCTTCACCCTTCAGGCGTAAGCCTGTCCCGAGGGGGAATCCTTGCGGTAAAGCCGAACAGGGTAACCAGTTGTAAGCTGCCCTGAGCAGAGTGTGTACATAGAAGCATTGCAGCAGCAAATGGGGACGGAACCGTTAATCGCGGTGGAAACTTAGGGATCGGAATTGATTCATCCGGATCACGTTTCTTTAGGCGGTTAAGCGGGGATCCGCCCTTTTTGCGCTGTAAAACATATATTAAATACCATATATTTACATACTCCCAAGGTGATAAAGTGGCATTTCCCCCCCCCTTGTCGTCCATTATCCCCTACACTCAGGAAGCCTGCCCAAAGCCTAAACTACCCATAAAGGAAGCAAACACCAATCAAAAGCAGGTTCACTACCAATAAAGGAAGCAACCACCAATCAATAGCAGGTTCCCTTTCTATAAACGAAGCAGCCTACCAATTAATTGCTGGTCCATCTGTGCTAAAAATGACGTTCGACTCAACTCAACCCCATCTAGCGGATATCCCCTCAAATCAAATCGATCGGTTTGGTTACATTCTCGACTCCCCACTAACCACACGCCCGAACCACACGCCCGAACCACACGCCCGAACCGCAACCACTTCGGCCAAGACGAAATGACTGTGGGCGGACTCCGGAACAGGGTCAGGTCAGTTCTCCTTGCTGTACTGTACCTGTGCTTCCTGACTATAGGGGATAATGGACGACAAGGAGGTTAAGGGGGATATTATAGTCATGAAATTACATGTTATGGTAAAATTATAAATCCGTCTGCTCTACAAACCTATGTCTTATGAGATAAGGGAAGGTAACATTCCACTATTTGCCCCACACAGCTGTTTTAAGTGTGATAGCGGAACCTTTCTTTCCGCTATCCAGCCATAGGGGGGGCGTTTATGTGGTGAAACGAAGCAATAACGGAAGTTTGGCTTCCGCTATTGCCCTTTTCACGGATCGGTCTGGCCATTAGCGGACGAATGCCTTCCGCTATTGCCTCGTTCTCGCAATGTTCCAGCCCTTAACGGAACTTTCTCCTCCGCTAACCGGAATACATGCTCCTCCTGTAGTCCGGATGGTGTTATTGGAGGGAATCCGCATCAGCTCATCCAATAGCCTCTTCACCAAATCGGCCGCGGCCTGGGCGGTGTCTGCTATGGATACCTTTTTGCTAATGCGTTTGTCCCGGGTGACCAGCTCGCAGCAGCCCGATTGCAGATTTCGGGGGCTGGCGATCATCCGGACGGGTATGCCCAAAAGGTCAGCGTCGGAAAATATTACGCCTGCGCTCACGGACCGGTCATCATAAAGCACCTCGATGCCCAGCCGCTGCAGCTCCTGGTATAGCCCATCGGCGCATGCCCGTACATCCTCATCATCCGCCCGCACGCAGCACAGATGCACCTGCCACGGTGCGATGGACATGGGCCAGATGGGCCCGTGCTCATCTCGGTAAATTTCGCAAACGGAGGCGGCCAGCCGCCCGATGCCGATGCCGTAGCAGCCCATCACAGGTGGCTCCAGCCCGCCTGACTGATTCGCTGCCAGCATGCCCATGGCCCGGGTATATTTGTCCCCCAGCTGAAAGATATTGCCCACCTCGATTCCCCTTGAAAGGGTAAGCGCAGGTTGATGGCAAGACGGGCAAATGCCACCCTCCCGAGCCTTCGCCAGGTCATGAAATTCCGCCCCGGCACAATCCCGTTCCATATCCAGACCGGTGTAGTGGTGGTCGGGCAGATTTCCGCCGCAGCATAAGCCGGAAGCTCCTTGCAACGAACGGTCGAAAATAATGGTGTTTCCCTGCCCCAGCTCAAGTCCCACAGGACCGATAAAGCCTACTTGCAGCCCGCAGCCCTCCTCCAATACAGCCGGCTTCACATCGCAGCCCAACAGGTTGGTCAGCTTGGTTTCATTCACCTCCAGGTCGCCCCGGATAAAAAGAACCACCAGCCGCCCGTCCGTCTCCGTCTGGTATACTACCGCCTTGCAGGATTGCGCCTCCTGCAGACCAAGAAACGCGCATACCTCTTCGATGCTACGCATTCCCGGGGTATGGACCAGAGCCAGCTCCGGGCTGCCAGTTTGTATAAGCGGATGAGAGGCGGCGCAGGCTGGAGCGGCAGTATCCACAACAGACACTACAGCAGACTCCACAGCAGGCTCCGCAACATGCTCCGCCGCCTCCATATTGGCCTTGTAGCCGCATTCCGGGCAAAGCACCAGGGTGTCCTCGCCTACAGGGGTTGGCAGCATGAATTCATGGGATAAGCTTCCGCCCATCATCCCCGTATCCGCCGCTATGGCGATCACCTGGGGGAGCCCCACCCTGGCGAAGATCCGCTCATATGCCCGGTAGCATTGTTGGTAATACTCCTGCAAGTCCTCCAAAGAGGTGTGGAAGGAATACGCATCCTTCATGGTGAATTCCCGTACACGGATCAATCCGCCGCGGGGGCGGGCCTCATCCCGGAACTTGGTCTGGATCTGGTAAATCATGAAGGGATAACGCAGATAGCTGCTGCCGTATTCCCGTACCAGTTGGACCGCCGCTTCCTCATGGGTCATGCCCAGCAGATGGGGACTGCCGTGCCGGTCCCGGAAACGGAGCAGCTCACTGCCGACGCTGGCCGCCCGGCCCGATTCCTCCCAGAGACTCTCCGGCAGCACAACCGGCAGCAGCACCTCCTGGCCGCCAATGGTGTCCATCTCCTGCCGGATAATCTCCTCGATCTTGCGTGTGATCCGGCGCAAGGGGGTGGCCTGGGCATAAATCCCGTTGCCCACAGCCTTTATATATCCTCCGCGCACCATCAGCGCATGGCTGTCGATTACACAGTCGGAGGGTTTTTCCCGGAACCTTTCGCCTACAAGCCTTGTCATCTTCATACCTGCTGCCTCCTTTAGGGAATAGAAAATAAGGAACACAAAAAAAGCCCCAAGCCGAAAAAACGGCTTAGGGCGAACAGACAGTCCGCGTACCACCTAAATTCCACAGAGCATCGCTGCGCTGTGCTTTCCAAGTACGGGGCCAACTACAGCCCGATACCTTTCCCTTATGACGGAGGAAATCCGATAAGCCCTACTACATACGATTCAGGCCACAGCTCCAAGAGGGGTTTCCGCATCCTGTCCGTGAAGATTCGCACCAACCATCTTCTCTCTGGGACATCCAGCATACGTACTGGTTCTTTTCATCGCTTTTGATATTCGATTACGTGGAAGTGTAGCAAATTTCGAATTGTCTGTCAATTGGCAAATACCCGTTGGCAATATCCGGCGTCAGGCACCGCAGGGCAGCAAGCCAGGATAAGCCGCCGGCTCCAGGCCTCGTTATAATAAAGTTACCGTACGGGAGAAAGGGGAATACAAATGGGAGTTGAGGACTCCGTCCAACTGGCGCTTGAAGCCATCGATGACCGGATCAAGGAAGAAATTAGACCGTCCGAGCTGGCCGCTCTCGCCAACTATTCCACCTATCATTTTTGCCGGGTATTCGGCTCATTGGTCGGGACGCCGATCATGGCTTATGTAACCCGGCGAAAGCTGGATTTTGCACTGTATGACCTGTCCTTGGGCAGGAAAGTCATTGATGTGGCTATGGATTACGGGTTTGGCACCCATGCGGGTTTTACCAAGGCCTTCAAAAAATGCTTTGGTTATCCGCCATCCCTGTACCACCTGCATGTCAATGCGCAGCCGCCGGGCAAACCGGCGTTAGGAAGCATCCAATCAAGAACCGGAGGAATAAAGCATATGCATGTTGCGATTATGGAAAAAGAACCTATATTGGTGGTGGGCTTCGAATCCCGCCACACCATGCCGCAGGTGAAGCGGGTCAGCGATATCCCCGCCTTCTGGGACACCATGTCCATGGAATACGGCCCGATGCTGTCCCGGCTGCACCATACCTTTACCCAGTCGGAGCACTGTGAATACAGCGTTTGTTACAATGTGGACGAACACACAGGGGAGTTCTCCTGGGTGTTGGGGGTAGGGGTGGACAATCAGGAGGACAAGGGCAAGATTGAGGCGGATATGTGCCAAAAGGTCATACCGGGCGGGCTGTACGCCATATTTACTACGCCGCGGGTTCCCGAAAAGGAGTATCCTCAATCTATTCCTGCCGCCTGGAAGGAGATTCTGACCAACTGGCTGCCAAATTCGGATTATGAATATGATGAATCCAGGCTGGATTTCGAAAGGTATGACGAGCGGGACCACGCCTGGCTGCATGAAGGTACCTGCCAAATGGAGATTGCCATCCCGATCCGCTTGCGGCAGTAATTGCGGCAGTAATAGGCTAAGGTGTGTGAAGGATCGGCCTAAGCCGGGTATAATGAAGTATTATACCGGCAAAGGATGATCGCCATGCTCTATGAATACAAGCTGAATACGGATGCGGAGAATTTCATTGAGGTTACGGCAATGGTGCGTGAGGCTGTGGCCAAAAGCGGGGTCCGGGAGGGAACCTGCCTGGTGTATTGCCCTCACACAACCGCGGGGATTACCATCAATGAGAATGCCGACCCGGATGTGGTCACGGATATGCTGCTGGGATTGGCCAAGGCTTTCCCGGACCGTCCGGAATTCCGCCATGCCGAGGGCAATTCCTCCGCCCACTTGAAGGCGAGCTGCGTTGGCTCCAGCGCAACCGTCATCATCGATGGTGGGCGGCTTCTGCTGGGGACCTGGCAGGGGATTTACTTCTGCGAATTCGACGGTCCGCGGAGCCGGAGATTCTATGTGCAGATTAACGGGCAGTAAAACTAAAAATTAAATCCGGAAAAACAGGGGAAGAATAGACATAAAATGTCTTTCTTCCTCTGTTTATGTTCTGTGAAACGATGATTTGTGGCAAATTACGAACAAGATAAAAAATTAACCCCTGAAATATTCGGATATTTGTTGACACTGTTCGACCCACGTTTTAAAATAATCTAGGTCAAGGCACACTAACAACAAATGTTACTTCGTATAAATCCGGGGATTGGCCCGGAAGTCTCTACGAGATCACCGTAAATGATCTGGCTACGAATGGAAACATCACTGCGGCAGCGTATGTTTACCCGCCAGGGGACCACTCTGGGGCGGAAGGCACACGTATGCCCGGCGTTGCTTTTCCTGAAGAGCCGGAGTCAAGGACTCCAGGCTTTTTTTGTTGTTGCAGCCGTGTATGAGAACAAAGGAGGAAGCAAGCAGTATGGATCGTTTTTTCAAGCTGAAGCAAAGCGGCACCACGGTTAGAACGGAAATTATGGCCGGTCTGACCACGTTTATGACCATGGCCTATATTCTGGCGGTCAATCCGGATACCCTGTATGCCTTCGGACGGACCGGCATGGATTGGTACGCTGTGTTCCTGGCTACTGCCATCGCCGCAGGTATCTTTACCATCGCTATGGGCGTTTTCGTTAATTTTCCGGTGGCGCTGGCTCCGGGCATGGGGCTGAACGCCTATTTTGCCTCGGTTGTACTGTCCTCCGCCGCAACGGACAAGCCGTTTACCTGGCAGATGGGTCTGACAGCGGTATTTATCTCCGGTATTATCTTTATTATCCTGACCGTGACCAAGGTCCGGCAGATGCTGCTCGTTGCAATTCCCGACAGCCTCAAGCATGCCATTACCGTCGGTATCGGCTTGTTCATCACCATTATCGGTTTGAAGAACAGCGGCCTGCTGACAGTTGGCGTAGAAACCCTCAACAATGTGGAAAAAGGCAAATATACAGAGCTTCTTTCATTTGAAACCATCTTCCATCTGGGCAGCCTGGAAAACCCGACTGTTCAGCTGACCATCATCGGTCTGGTGATCATCGCCATCCTGATGGTGCTGGATGTGCCGGGCGCCATTCTGTTCGGTATCCTGGGCACCACTGTCATCGCCATGCTGATGGGCGAAGTGAACTTCGACGTGCTGACCGGGGACAAAACCCCTTGGGTTCCGGATCTGGGCCAGCTGCAGTTTATGGCTTTTGACTGGGATGGCATTATCCATACCGGGATTATCTCGGTAGTCGTTACCTTTACCTTCGTTGAATTGTTCGATACCTTCGGAACCTTGGTGGGCACCGCCAACCGCGCCGGCTTCATGAAGAATGCGGAAGAAGGCAGAAAGCGTGTGGGCAAGGCTATGTTCGTTGACGCTGTTGGCGTTGGCGGCGGCGCTATGCTGGGAACCTCCACCATTACCGCTTATGTGGAAAGCGCCGCGGGTGTTGCCCAGGGCGGACGCACCGGTCTTACCTCGGTGACCACCGGCGTGTGCTTCCTGTTGTCCCTGTTCCTGGCTCCTGTAGTGGCTCTGATTCCGGGCTCCGCTACAGCGGCGGCTCTGATCGTAGTGGGTGTTCTGATGATGCAGTCCGTCAAGGAAATTGACTTCCAAGACATGGTGCTGGCGATTCCGTCCTTCCTGACCATTACCTTCATGCCGTTTACCTACAACATTGCCAACGGTATTTCCTTCGGTATCTTCTCTTACGTGGTACTGGCCTGCGTGTCCAACGTGGCCGGCAAGAAAAAATACAGCATCCACTGGCTGATGTGGATTCTGGCCGTTCTCATCGTGCTCCGTTACGTATTCGTCGGCAGCCAGGGCTAAGTCCATTTCTGCCGTATGAGACGCCTTCCCTTCGGGGGAGGCGTTTTTTTCATTCCACATGTTGACGTTTTCATTCCTGAGGTTTGGTCTTATAATGAGAGCGACAGAGGGTCAGAAGGAAGTAGGGGGAATCACATGAGATTGTCCAAGCAACCCTGGAGAAAAGCCACGTTGACGCGGCTGATTTTTTCGCTTATCTGCATTATGCTGCCGATGTATATCCTCAGCACCATCATGAACAATTGGAGCATCCGCACCCTCCAGTCGGAAATCTCCAAGTCCATGACCTCCCAGGTGTCCCAATACCTCACCGATCTGGAAAAGGAATTTCAGCGGATCCAGACGCTGCAGTACGACTGCCTGAATGATGAGAACCTGAACCGGCTGGCGGGAATACCTGATTCCCTGGACGATATCGAGAAGATGCAGAACATTCTGCGCCTCCAGCAGCGACTGAATGCCATCAAAAACAGCAGCGCCTATATCCAAGATGTATACGCTTTCATACCTGGTGTGGCCAAAAATGTCTCCGCCATCACGGTCAATGCTTTTGATCCTGTGGAATACGAAGCTCTGATGAACAGCCCGCTGTCCTTCGAATCCCGGGTGCGGGTGGTGAAAAATAAGCTGTTCCTGAGTGTCGCTTATCCGTTTAGCCTAAGCGGCAAACGGGAGCCGCTGTTTCTGATTGCCGTGGAGCTGTCTTTGGACAAGCTGGAGGACACGCTGCAATCCATGCGGAATTCCGAGGATGAGGGGCTGATTCTCACCAGTCCCCAATTCACGCTCAGCACGGGCAGGGATGAGGGCTTTAACCGGCAGCTGGTGGAGCTCCTGGGCAAACCCGAGGGCAAACCAACCGCCCAGACCGTAGACATTAACCGGACCTCGTATCTGGCGGTAACCACCACATCGGACTTTTTTGGGGCGGTGCTGAGCAAATATGTGCCGGAGGATGCGGTATTTCAGCCGCTGGCCCAGTTCCGCAGATGGTTTCTTGCCTTGGCGGGGATTGCTCTGGTGGTCATAGTGGTTTATTCCCTCTATGTCTATAAATACATTCACAAGCCCCTGATCAAGCTGGCCAAGGCCTTCCGCAAAATCGAATACGGCGACTTCAGTGTCATCATCGGGCACAGGCAAAATGACGAGTTCCAGTATATTTACACCCGGTTCAACGCCATGGTGGAAAAGCTGAACTCCCTCATCGACCAGGTATACAAGCAGCAGATTCTCACCCAGCGGGCGGAGCTGAAGCAGCTCCAGTCCCAGATTAATCCCCATTTTTTGTACAACAGCTTCTTTATGCTGAACACCATGACCCGGGTCGGGGATTATGAGCAATTGGAGCAGTTTACGAACCAGCTGGGGGAGTATTACCAGTTTATTACCCGGAGCAGCTCCGACGAGGTGCCCTTGGTCAAGGAGGTTGGCCATGCCCGAGTGTATACGGATATCCAGGCCATGCGCTTCTCCAACCGGATCAAGGTCAGGTTCGGGGAGCTGCCGCCACAGACGGAGCATATTATGGTGCCCCGACTGATCCTTCAGCCGATTATCGAGAACGCCTTCGAGCACGGGTTGGAGAAAAAACGGGCCAACGGCCTTTTGTGTGTCAGCTTCGAAAAAGATGAGGACCGGCTGCTCCTGATTGTGGAGGATAACGGGGGGCAGATGGACGACCTTCAGGCCGCCGCCTTAAACCGGGAGCTGAACAGCAATGACGGGACGGTGGAAACCACGGCGCTGCTCAATATCCACCAGAGAATCGGCATGAAATTCGGGCCCCGGAGCGGCCTGCACCTGGAGACGGGCGAGCAGCAGGGGCTGCGGGTAATCATGACCATTTATCCGAAGGATGGGGGAAGCTAAGATGTACCGGATGTTAATTGTGGATGATGAGGCGATTATTACCGACGGATTGTATGAAGTGTTCGAAAATTTGCAGCATCTGGAGCTGGACCTGTACAAGGCCTATTCCGGTCCGGAGGCGCTGCAGCTGTGCCAGCGGATGCGGCCTGACATTGTGCTCAGCGATATCCGCATGCCGGAAATGGACGGGCTGCAGCTATTGGAGCGTATCCGCGGCATGTGGCCTAAGTGCCGGGTGATTTTTTTGACGGGGCATAATGAGTTCTCGTATATCTATACCGCCATCCAGTATGACAGTGTAGGGTATCTGCTGAAAACAGAAGGGTATGACCGGATTATTCAGGTGGTGGAGCAAACCCTGGCGGATCTGGAGTCCGAGCTGAAGGCGGAGGCGCTGCTGGAGCAGGCGGAGGTCAGATTGGGGGCGGCCCGGGAGCTTTTACAGCGGGATTATCTGCATGGCATCGTTAAGGGGCTGCACCATAAAGAGGACATCAGCCGGAAGCAGTTTGAGGAGCTGGACATTCCTCTGGATGCTGACAAACCGGTGCTGATGATGCTGGGGCGGCTGAACAGCCTTCCCGGAGGGCTGTCTTATTCGGAGAAATCCCATCTGCTGTTCAGCATCCGGCTGATTGCCGAGCAGTATCTCTCCGCCCGGGCCAGGCTGGCCCATGTGGTGGTGGACAACACCGACCTGGTCTGGCTGATACAGGAGCAGGGTGAGCCCGACCCGCAGGCGGGGCTGGAGGGCGGCCGTCAGGCGCTGCGGATGTTCGTGACCGGGAATGTGGAGCTGATCCAGGCGGCCTGCCGGGAATCGGTGGGAGCGCTGATCTCCTTCGCCCTGGACGATAGCCCCGTTCAGCTGGACCAGGTGGGGGAACGGTTCTCCATGCTTAATATGCTGGTCAATTACCGCATCGGCCAAGGCAGCGGGATGCTGCTCCTGGACAAGCATATCCTGGAGCGGGAGCTGCAGCGCCCGGCCCAGCATCCGCGGGAGATGAAGCATATGCGCCAATCCCTCTTGGACCGGCTGGCCGACAGCCTGGAGCATGGGCACCGGGATGAATTCGGACGTATCCTGTCCGAGCTGACAGAGGGCAAAAACGGAACCGATATGCAGCATATTCCCGGGCAGGAGCTGTATTTTTCCATAGCACTGATCTATCTGTCTTATCTGAACCGCTGGAACCTGGTGGAGCGGGCCGCCAATGCGGAGCTGAACCGGCTGATGCAGCCGGGCAGCCACAGCTCCTGGGCGGATGCGGTGCAGTATCTGGCCTCGGTGGGGACCATGATGTTCGATCTCCAGCATGTGGAGCAGGAGCGGCGGGCCCAAACCATCATCGGCTCCGTCCAGCGTCATGTCCAGCAGCATCTGGACAATCCCGACGAGCTTTCCCTGGTCCGTCTGGCAGAGCTGGTCTACTTTAATCCATCCTATCTCTCCCGGCTGTTCAAGCAGGAAACAGGTCTGAATTTGTCGGATTATATCAATTCTTCCCGCATGAATAAAGCGATGGAGCTGCTGCGCTCCCCCGATATGAAAATCCAGGAGGTAGCCGAGCAGGTGGGCTATAATTCGTCGGCCAACTTCACCCGCTCCTTCCGCCGATACACCCAAAAGACCCCCCAGGAGTATCGTGCTGAGCTATCTAGTAGTCAAGAGCGGAATGGAATGTAAACAGGTGATTGTAGATGTGCGGCCCGGGGGATCGTATGATAAAAGTGTCACCACCACACATGAATCGGGGAGGTCAAAACACAAATGGCAAACAAAATGAAACCGATTGCACTTGCCGCCACGGCGGGCCTGCTGGTCTTAAGCGCCTGCGGCAAAAGCGACGGGGAAGCCAAGCCTGCCGCTTCCTCCGGCGCGTCCGCTGCTCCTGCGCTGGATATTGCCAAGAAGTACGACACGCCGGTGGATATTACCGCCTGGCGCTACACGGAGTCCACCTACCAGTATGAAAACGGGGACACCATCGACAACAACATTTACACCAAGATGTACGAGGATGAGCTGGGCATTAAGCTGAAATACAAATGGACCGTGCCAGTGGAGCAATTCGACCAGAAGCTGAGCGTGTCCATTGCCTCCGGAGATACGGCGGATATTATGTGGATGAAGAACAAGCAGCTTACGGATATGGCTGAGAATGACATGCTCTACGATCTCACGGATTTGTTCGAGAAGTATGCCTCCCCTATAGCCAAGAGTATCCTACAGCAGGACAAGAAAAGCTTCGATACCGCCAAAATCGGCGGTAAGCTGATGGCTATTCCGCAAACGGCTTCGGCAGTGGATGGTTTGCCTGTTCTGTACGTACGTACCGACTGGCTGACCAAGCTGGGGTTGTCCGAGCCCAAAACGATGCAGGATATACTGGCTATTTCGGAAGCGTTTACGCAGAAGGACCCTGACGGCAACGGCAAGAATGATACCTTTGGGTTGGCCTTCACGAAAACCTTCCTGACAGACTCCCACTTCGGCACCTCAGGCTTTTTCTCCGGCTATCATGCGTACCCGGGCAAGTGGGTGAAGGATGACAAGGGTAATCTGGTGTACGGCAGCACTCAGCCTCAGGTGAAGGAAGGGTTGAAGCAGCTCCAGGCCATGTATAAGCAGGGTTTGCTGGATAAAGAGTTTGGCATCAAGGACCGGGCCAAGGTAACCGAGTCTGTTGTTGGCGGCAAGGTAGGGCTGTTCTATGGCTCCATGTCCGCACCACAGTCTATTATTCAGAAGAATATCGACAATGATCCCAAGGCGGAGTGGAAGCCTATCCCTCTCGTATCCATTGACAGCAAAAAAGCCACCCCAATCGGTAAAATGCCGGTTAACATTTACTACGGCGTCAGCAAAAAGAGCAAAAACCCGGAGGCCATCATCAAGATCCTCAACTCTGTTATGGCCGGTTATGATCCGGCTGCTCCGTCCAGACCGGAATTCAGCCACAGCAAAAACAACGTTCCCGTATGGCTCTATGGACTTCTCTTGCCGCAGCCGGCCAACAAAAACCTGATCGCTCACCAGAATGTGGTAAAGTCCCTCAGCTCTAATGATGCCTCCAAGCTGAGCGCGGAGGAAAAGGGCTACTACGACAAGGTGGTGGATTTCCGCAAGGGCAACAAAGCCAATTGGGGCACCGAGCGGGTATTCGGCTCTCCCAGCAGCTTTGATGTCATCGAGCAATACGTGAAGGACGACAATTACATCCTGGATGCCTTCTATAGCTCACCGACGGCCACCATGGTGGAGAAAAGCGCTACCCTCCAGAAGATGGAGGAGGAGGTATTCACCAAAATTCTGATGGGTGAATCGGTAGATTCCTTCGACAAGTTCGTAGAGGATTGGAAGAAGCTGGGCGGCGATCAGATTACTAAGGAAGTCAACGAATGGGCTGCTAAAAACAAATAAAGCTTGCCGGTAACGAATAACGGTTGCGGAGGGGAACAGTTCCGGTTCCCCTCTGTCTGTTCAAGAGACGGCAATTACGGATGGAGGGAGCCATATGGCGAGCAATACCCGAAGAAAAAAGCTGCAGGAAATCCCGCTGCATATCATGCTGCTGCCAGGTGTTATCCTGTCGATACTGTTTCACTATATCCCTATCGGAGGCATCGTCATCGCCTTCCAGAAATTCGTTCCGTCCAGGGGCATTTTCAACTCCAAATGGATCGGGCTGGATAACTTTCATTATCTGTTTAACCTTCCCAACTTTACAAGTGTGCTGTGGAATACCATTTTTATCGCCGTAATGAAAATTATTGCAGGGCTTATTGTGCCCATTGTTGTGGCTTTGCTGCTGAACGAGGTGATCAGCAACTCCTTCAAACGGACCATCCAAACCATTATTTATTTCCCGTACTTCCTGTCATGGGTTATTCTCGGGGGCATCCTGATCGATATATTGTCGCCTTCCAACGGCATCGTCAACCAGGCCTTGGGCTTCTTCGGTATTGATCCGATTTTCTTCCTGGGCAATGAAAAATGGTTCCCCTTCACACTGGTCCTCTCCAATACGTGGAAGGAATTCGGCTACAGCACCATCGTCTATCTGGCGGCGCTGACGGCTATCGATCTCCACCTGTATGAAGCTGCCATTGTGGACGGGGCCAACCGTTGGAAGCAGACCCTGCACGTTACCCTGCCCGGCATTATGCCGATTGTGACCCTGATGGCTGTGCTGAGCCTGGGCAATGTCTTGAACGCCGGCTTCGACCAGGTGTTCAACCTGTACAGTCCGATGGTATACAGCACCGGCGACATCCTGGATACCATGGTGTACCGGATCGGCTTGATTGACGCCCAGTACGGGGTAGCCACAGCGGTGGGACTGTTCAAATCGGTGATTGCCTTAGGGCTGATTACCTTATCCAATTTCCTGGCGGGCAAATATGCCGGCTACCGGATTTTCTAGGGAGGGGGAGCAAACGTGCATAAGCTGACAGTCGGTAGACGGGCCTTTCTTATCATCAACTGTGTGGTACTGGCTGTAATGGCCATTGCGTGTATCCTGCCGCTTGTTAACGTGCTGGCGATTTCCATGAGCTCCAGCAGTGCGGCTGCAGCAGGAGAAGTGAAGCTGTGGCCGGTGAATTTTACCGTGGCTTCTTATAAGCATGCATTAGGCAAGGCGGAGTTTATGACGGCGGCTGCCGTCTCGCTCCAGCGGGTGGCATTGGGTTATGTCATCAGCATTATCGTAACGGTGCTGACCGCATTCCCGCTGGCCAAGGAAAAACGCTCCTTCAGCTCGCGGACCGTGTATGCCTGGTTCTTCATCGTGACCATGATGTTCCACGGGGGCCTGATTCCCTCTTATATGACCATCAAGGCGCTGGGGATGCTGGACACGATGTGGGCTCTGGTGCTGCCCGGAGCGATTTCCGTATTCAATGTGATTCTCTTGATGAACTTCTTCCGCAATCTGCCCAAGGAGATTGAGGAAGCCGCCTATATCGACGGAGCGGGACATTGGCGGGTGCTGTGGAGCATCTATATCCCCTTGTCCAAACCGGCCATCGCCACCATCACCCTGTTTATGGTCGTGGGGCACTGGAATTCCTGGTTCGACGGCCTGATCTATATGAACTCGCCTGCCAATTATCCGCTGCAAAGCTATCTGCAGACCATTGTCATCGGCAATGATCCCAGTATGGTGCCGACCAATGAGCTCTTGGATGCCTCCAAAATTTCCGACCGCACCTTCAAGGCCGCCCAGGTATTCCTGGCTGCATTCCCGGTTCTGGTGCTGTATCCCTTCCTGCAGAAGTATTTCATGAAGGGTCTGGTTATGGGCAGTGTGAAGGGATGATGATCCGGGACGGGAGTTTGACGGGGAGGGAAGACAAACATGAATGAGACAGTATTGGAGCGGCTGCGTGGCCTGTCCCTGGAGGTGCAGGCGGAAGCCACGGCGAAGGCCTCGGACAGGCAGGTGCTGGAGGAATGGCTGGAGTCCGGGGTCAAATTCGCCGCCCTTGGCGGTCCTCTGGAGGAGGCGTATTACCGGGCGTTTCGCAAGCTATTTGATTGTATTGCACCGATGGTAGACGAGAAGCCGGTGCTTTTTGAAGGGGGAGGGTATTCCGGGTGCTGGATGGAGAGCACAGGCACCATCAACAGCGAGCTGCTGTCCCGTTTTTTGCCCTCTGTAGCCCGGGCAAGCTTCCTGCTGTTCGCCCGTTACCAAGAGGCTGACGGGCAGCTGCCTTACAAGGTGACGGCGACGGGACCGGCGTACCGGCAGATCCAGATGGTGACGCCCCTGGCCCGCAGTGTATGGAATCACGATGAGCTGAACGGGCGGGATGATGGCTTCCTGCGGATCATGTACCAGGCGATGGCACGGTATGACGAATGGCTTGCCGCATACCGGAATACCCGGGGGAGCGGCTGTGTGGAGGCCTTCTGCACCTTTGATACGGGGCATGACTTGTCCCCCCGCTTCTGGCATGTGCCGGATACCTGCCACCAGGATGATGCCAGGCAGGTAGACCCCGGTTCGCCGCTGGTGCCGTTCCTTGCGCCGGATCTGACGGCCAATGTGTACTGCCAGCGCCTCTATCTGGCGGAGATGGCCAAGAGGCTGGGGATGGAGCAGGAAGCGGCTTTATGGGAGAAGAAGGCCGGGGAGTCGCTGGCGGCCCTTTACCGCTGGTGCTTCGACGAGGCGGACAGGTTCTTCTATGACCGTGACTGTCAGGACCGGTTTGTCCGGATTCAGTCGGATGTGCTGCTGCGGGTTCTGGCCTGTGAAGTAGGGGACAGGGAATTCTTCGATGAAATGCTGGAGCGTTATCTGCTGAACACCCGTAAGTTTTTCGCCAAATATCCCCTTACCTCCATTGCTATGGACGATCCCCGCTTTGACCCCTTCTCCGGCTATAACAGCTGGGGGGGCACCTCCAATTTCCTGACCCTGATCCGGACGCCTCATGCCTTCAAGCATCACGGGCGGTTTGTGGAGCTAAACTGGATATTGAATCCTATTGTGTCCGCTCTGACCCGGATGGACCGGTTCCCCCAAACGCTGAGCCCCTGGACCGGGGAAGCGGGTTTTACGGAGACCTATTCCCCCTCCATACTCTGCCTGCTGGATGCGGTGGAGCAATTGTACGGAATTATGCCCCGGCCGGACGGGGAGCTGTGGTTTAGCGCCTGTTTGCCCTATCCCCAGGATCACGGGCAGGCGGTTGCTTCGGAAACAGCCTACAGCCGGAGGGTGGATGGGATGCTGTACGAATGGACGGTGACGGCGAAGGGTGCCACGGCCTGGAGAGGCGGTGAACCACTACTGAGCATCCCAGCGGGTACAAGGGCTGTGACTGACCGGCAGGGCCGGTTGAAGCGGGTAATCGGAATGAGTGTGCAGAAAGTGGAGGGAATTGTCCGCTACGGGGCGGCCGAGCTGCCGTTTGCAGTGGAAGGCAATGAGCAGCTGGAGCTGACAGAGGAAGGCTTCGTAAGTGTAGAGAAGCCGGGTATTGTATTTCCGGTTCACGGATAATTCATAGAGGAGGCTACGACGTTGATTTCCACTAAGGAGATTCAAATCCGCGACCCGTTTGTGGTGACGGCTCCGGCCGAGGGCCGCTACTATTTGTTCGGTAGCACGGATGCGAATATATGGGGGCCAGGCACAGGCTTTGACATGTATGTGGGGGAGAATCTGGAAAGCTGGGAGGGACCTTTTCCCGTTTTCCGGCCGGAACCGGGATTTTTCGCGGAGCGGAATTTCTGGGCTCCTGAGGTGCATCTATACCGGGGGAGGTATTATATGCTGGCCACCTTCCGCCGCAGTGACAACAACCTGCTGGGCACGGCGGTGCTGGCCGGGGACAGTCTGGAGGGACCTTACCGGCTGCACAGCAACGGGCCTGTGACACCGGAGAGCTGGTGCTGCCTGGACGGCACGCTGTTTGTGGACGGGGAGGGGTTGCCCTGGATGGTGTTCTGCCATGAGTGGCAGCAGGTAACCGACGGGGAAATCTGTGCCGTCCGGTTGACGGAGGATCTGCAGGCTGCGGCGGGAGAGCCGGTTGTGCTGTTCCGGGCGTCCCAGGCGGGCTGGCCCACTCCCTTCCGCTCTGAGCGGTATCCCGGGCAGGACAATTATGTGACCGATGGTCCGTTTTTGTACCGCGCTGCGGACGGTGCGCTGCTGATGCTGTGGGCCAGCTTTATCGATAACACCTATGCGCTGGGTGTGTCCCGTTCCACCAACGGCAGTGTGCTGGGGCCCTGGGAGCACGAGGATGAAGCCCTGTTCAGGAGCGACGGCGGGCACGGCATGCTGTTCCGCACCCTGGACGGACGCCTGATGCTGACGGTTCATTCCCCCAACAAAACGCCTCATGAACGCGCCTTTTTCCTGGAGGTGGAGGAACGGGACGGCTGGCTGCGGCTGCTTGAGGGGAGGGGGGAATAGAGATGCCTGACAATATGTTTTTTAATGCCCACCATTCCCCGGTTGGCGCCTTCGCCAGCTTCACCCTGGGTTTCCCCGGGAACGGAGGCGGCTTGGAGCAGGAGCTGGGCCGTTCTCCCCTGCAAAATGTGTTTATCGGGCTGGAATCGGCGGAGAAGCCGGGCCTTTATGATGTGCTGCCCTTCTTCAAGCCGCGGGAGGATGACAGCAAACGTTATGATGTGGAGCAGGCCCAGAAGCGGCCGCAGAAGCCGCAATTGCTGTTTTCCTTTGCCAAGGAGGCGGTGGAGCGGGACTTCCGGCTGTCCACGGATACGTGGCGGGCGGGGGATTTGACGTTTACGGTGTATACGCAAGCCGAGCCGGTCCCGGAGCCTGGGGAGGGCTCGGAGGAGGAGCTGAAGCGGGTGATTATGCCCGCCGTGCTGGCGGAGCTGACCGTGGACAACACCCGGGGAAGCACGGCCCGCCGGGCGTTCTTCGGCTATCAGGGCAGCGATCCCTACACCTCCATGCGGCGGCTGGAGGATGTCTGTCCGGGGCTGGCGGGCGTCGGGCAAGGGCGGACAACCGCTATCGTGTCGGATAACCCGGAGGTGCAGGCTGCGCTGCATTTCAGCATGGAGAGCATTCTGTCCGCCCCGCACCGGGAAAACTGGGGCTTCGGCCTTGGCCCGGTGGGCGCGTTGGTGGCGGAGGTGCCGGCAGGGGAAAGCCGGACGTATCGCTTTGCGGTGTGCTTTTATCATGGGGGGACGGTGACGGCCGGGCTGGACGCTTCCTATTACTACACCCGGTTCTTCCGGAGCATCGAGGAAGTGGGGATGTATGCGCTGGGGCAGTTTGACCAAGTGGCCCGTCTCGCAGCGGAATCCAACCGGATGCTGGAGAAAGCGGACTTGTCGGAGGACCAGCGGTTTATGATGGCCCACAGCATCCGCAGTTATTACGGCAACACGCAGCTGCTTGATACGGCAGACGGTCCCTTCTGGGTGGTGAATGAGGGCGAATACCGGATGATGAACACCTTCGACCTGACGGTGGACCAGCTGTATTATGAACTGCGGATGAATCCGTGGACGGTCCGCAATGAGCTGGACATGTTCGTGAGCCGTTACAGCTACCGGGATAGGGTCCAGTTTCCCGGCGATGACACCGAGTATCCGGGGGGCCTGAGCTTTACCCATGACATGGGGGTAGCCAACACCCTGTCCCGTCCCGGTTATTCCGCCTATGAGCTGTTCGGGCACAGCGGCTGCTTCTCCCACATGACCCATGAGCAGCTGGTTAACTGGATTCTGTGCGCGTCGGTGTATGTGGTCCGCACCGGGGACCGGGAGTGGTTCGGGAAGTATGTGCAGGTATTCCGGGATTGTCTGGTGAGTCTGCTGAACCGGGACCATCCGGACCCGGCTGCGCGCAACGGGCTGATGGGGCTGGACAGCAGCCGGGTGATGGGTAAGGCAGAGATTACCACCTACGACTCTCTGGACGTTTCCCTGGGGCAGGCGCGGAACAATATCTATCTGGCGGGCAAATGCTGGGCTGCGTATCTGGCGCTGGAGAAGCTGTTGGGTGAAGCGGGGGATGAGGGCTTGGCAGCGCAGGCCGGAGAGCAGGCGGAGCGCTGTGCCCGGACCTTGACCGGACATCTTCGGGCGGACGGCTTTATCCCGGCGGTGCTGGGTGAGGGCAATGAATCGCGGATTATTCCTGCTATTGAAGGGCTGATCTTCCCCTATTACATGGGGCTGACGGAGGCGTTGAACCCTGACGGCCGCTTCGGGGGTTACATCCGGGCCTTGGACACGCATCTGACCACGGTGCTGACGGAGGGGGTCTGCCTCTTCCCCGATGGCGGCTGGAAGCTGTCCTCCACCAGCAACAACTCCTGGCTGAGCAAAATCTACCTCTGCCAGTTCATCGCCCGGCGGATTCTCGGCAGGGAGTGGGGGGAGCAGGGCGCAAGGGCGGACGCCGCCCACGCCGCGTGGCTC
This sequence comes from Paenibacillus mesotrionivorans, assembly GCF_046098205.1. Classification (NCBI taxonomy): domain Bacteria; kingdom Bacillati; phylum Bacillota; class Bacilli; order Caryophanales; family Paenibacillaceae; genus Paenibacillus; species Paenibacillus mesotrionivorans. The sequence goes on from NZ_JBJURJ010000030.1 coordinate 53,158, forward strand.
ACCCATGAACAGCTGTCCGTGTGGAGCTGGAGCGACCAGATCATCGCCGGCGAAATCGCGGGCAGCAAGTATTACCCGCGGGGCGTTACCAGCATCCTCTGGCTGGAGGAGTGAGGGAGCAACCGGGGGAGGCGGACGGCGGGAAGTGGCGGGAAATCGATAGTTAGTTGGTGGATGAACGTAACGGGAGCGCGCGCCAACTATATGGTGTAAAGGAGTAACCTAGGGTGGGGCTGAGGCAGGAGTAACCTTGGTTTGTTGAAGGCTGAGGCAGGAGTGTCCGCGTAGGGAGGCGCGCTAACGGACTGAGGATGCGCTATTTCGAGTAAATTGCTCTATTTTGAAATTTCGCGGACTCAGGAGACGCTATTGCCCGATTGGGTGCTCAAAGGCTGCTTTTACCCCCATTAGCGGATCGTGTGTCCGTAAGGTGGCCCCAAAGCCGATAATGGACCCAATAGGGGCTCCTGAGCGTTAAGCACCCCGCATCAAGGCTCCCGCTCCCCGCATCAAGGCTCCCAAACGCAAAAACAAGCGCCTCCCCTACTCGGGGAGACGCTTGTTTGGCGTAGATGCAGGAAGACCCTTGTTCGGCGTAGATCAGGAAGACGTTTGTTCGGCGTAGAGACCACAATCATCATTATGCTGCTGCACCTCGCTGCACCTACGCCAGTCAGAGCTCCCCCAAATACCATGTGGGCACCGGATTGTCCATGTTGTCAAACCAGGCCAGCACCTGCCCCGCCTGCTGGAGCATCACCGCCACCTCCTCCTCCCCGAAGGGCATAGCCCAGGGGATGGAGGATACCGCATTGGTCGCAATGTAGAATGCCAGCAGCCGGAAGAACAGCTCCGGGGGTCTGCCGCCGAAATAGCCGTTCAGCTGCCCCGTGGCAAAATGCGGGCTGACCGCCGCACACCACACGATCCGGTTGAACTCCTCCCACGGATCGCCGAAATCGCAGCGGTCAAAGTCAATAATGGAGAGCTCCTTTTCCCGGGAAATGACCATATTGCCCACATGATAGTCGCCATGCTGATAACATTGGGGGCGGTTGGCCAGGAGATGCAAATTCTCCTCCAGATAGCCAATGATCCGCTCATCCCTGTCGAACCGGATGCCGCAGGCCTGATACTTTTCTATTTTGCTCCTGGCTTTTCTGCCGAACCGCTGCTCCCAGTCCTCCAGCTCAGGCGGAGCCGGAAGGGAATGAATCGTCCTTACGAACTGCCCCGATTGCCAGCCCAGCGCATACTGCTCCGCTTCCGTCAGGCCCGGCAGCACGGCCTCCGCATCCTCCCCCTCACACCAGGAAAAGAGGGAATACACGCTCTGCCCGTCCTCACATCGTCCGAATTCCACCGGCTGCGGCATCGGCACGCCCAATGCGGCGGTTTTGCGCATCATATCGAATTCCCGTTCTCTGCGGGAACCCGCCGATGCATTGGCTACTCGCAGAAGGAACATGGCACCGTCCGCTGTTTCGGCCACATATTTTTTGTCGCTGGAAAACCCCTTCTGAAGCGGCTCCATTTTCACAAAGCGCCCTCCAAAACCTCTAAGCTCCTCCATCCGTCACGCCTCCTTATGCTGTAAAAAGTATGTTTATGGCATCACTCCGGACAATCAGTTTGCTGATTATACCATATTGCGCAACCGGGAGATGAGAGTATACTTTTTTTATAGCGAAATTAGCGGTAAGGAGGCTGGAAAAAAAGCATGAGCAACTGGCACCGGGTGATCTGGATCGACGGAAGGCTCCGAACGGAGGCCTATCCCAATTGTCAGGCCATTGCCGAGGAGTTCGGCATCTCCCTCCGGCAGGCGGCTCGGGATGTGGAGTATCTCCGGGATTCCCTGGGGGCGCCCGTGGAATACTGCCGCAAAAACAAAGGCTACCATTATACCGAGGCTACCTTCGCCCTGCCTGCCATGCTGCTGACGGCCTCCCAAGCGCGGAATCTCTCGTACTTATCCTACCGGTACGAAAAAACCGGCGACCCCGAGTCCCTGGGCATGGCGGAGCTGTTCCAGAAGCTGGCGGTGGGTGAGCTCCGGAAGGGGGAGGTCACCGAGGAAACCGGGGGATTTTTGGACAAGCATATTCCTGTACATACGATTCAAGCTATGGAAACGGAGAAATTCGAGCTGCTGGCCCGGGCGATCCGTCTACAGATTAAGGTACGGCTGGATGTCCGGGAGCAGGGGGAGCTCAGGAGACTGGAACATTTTGCGCCGATGCAGCTGTTTCCGTATGATTCCGAAAATTGTCTGCTGGGCTTCGACGAAGCGGCCGGTATGATCCGGCTGATGTTCCTCCGGTCTGTGGCCAACGTGTCCCTGCGCGGTGAGCGGTACGCCATTTCCCCTTTGGTTGCAGCGGGCGAGGTTGTGCCTGTAGCGGTGGAGGAGCCTTATTCGGCCATCCTTTATATGGCTGTGCCGGAGTATTTGCCCTTGCTGCGGCACCGGTATGAACAGCTGGAGGGGCGGCGCTACCGGGTGTTTTTCCGGGATGCGGAGAGTCTGGGTTCGGTGCTGCTGGGCTGCGCCTGCGAATACCGGATCGAACGGCCCGGGTGGCTGCGCAATATGATGCAGAACCGGCTTCGGCATATGCAGGCTTCTTTTGAGGGGAATGTGCTTCCCTAAAAAAAAGGACAGCAAAATTACGATGACATTATATGGCAGAGTGGCGTGTTAGGATGGGGTTGTCGGACCGATCCCATTAGAAGGAGCGTGTGCTTGTGAGCGTTGTGCTGAACCGGTTGAAGTACAGGAATTTTTGGGTGACCCGTCTGGGGGCGCTGAAGGCGTGTATGGAGTTTTTGGGCAAAACGGATTCGGATGCGTGGCTGTTCGGAGCCACTGGACATGCCTTTGTCCTGAATGTGGCGCCGGACGGCTGCAGCTCCGGGCCTACCGCATGGAACTGCGATATGATCACCAATCTGGCCCATAATCTGGGGGTCAGCGTCAATGCGGTGAACAGCTGGAGAACGGAGCATGATTTTGCCCTCAAGCAAAAAATCGCTTGGGAAAACACCAAACGGGCCCTGGACAAGGGACTGCCCTGCTACGGCTGGGAGCTTGGTATTCCGGAGTTTTACACCATTTGCGGCTATAACGACCACGGTTATTTGTATAAAGGCATCGGCACCCCCACGCTGCAGTTTACGGCGGATATGGGCGTATGGGAGGAAATTGTCCGGGAGGAGGACGGCCCGCTATTGCGTGAGGCCTTCGCCGCACAAGGGATCACGCTTGACGGAGGTGTTAGCTTCGCACCCGGCGGCTACGGGGACATTGTGATCCGCTGCCAAGGGGTGGAGGGGGAGTTCTGTGCGTTTCCCATGAACGGTCGGGTGCAAATCCATGACGACTATTCCCGCCACAGCGAAGGGTATAAGCCGTGGGAGGAACTGGGGAATACCTCCGTAGGCTGGCTTCATGCGGGTTGGCTGGAGGCAGGAGCGGCGTCCAATGATTTTACTACTGTGCTCGAGGCGTTGGAGTTTGCAGTGGAGTTCGCCGGCAATCCCTCCAAGTGGGTAATGCCCGGCTACAAATCCGGCTTGCCCGGTTATGACAATTGGCTTCATGCCGTGGAGCATGCGCCGGAGGAGGTTGACCCCGAAGGTTTGGCCTACAACGGAGAAGTGTGGGCGGAATGCCGCCGTTATGCGGGAGCGTTCCTGGATGAGGCGGCGGACCGGATCGGCGGTGCTGCGGGAGTGCTGCTGCGTGAGGCAGCGGGGCCATATAAGGAGGCTGCTGGCGAACTGGTCCGGTACCGGAACCTGATGCCGTTTTTTGGCCGGAAGCCAGGAATGCCGACAGAGCTCCGCCGGGAGCTGACGGATGCGCTGGTGAACGCACGGAAGGCGGAGGAAGCAGGGCTGAACGCATTGAAAAAAGCGTATCTCGCCATGGAAATGGCTGTTTCTGAAGGTTCGAGGCTTCCATAGCATCATCCGGCCTGCGGCTTGAACCATGTTGTTTCAAAGTAGGGGGGTACAGGTGGAGTTGGTGCAGCGCAAGGAGTGGAACCGGCAGCATAAAGATTTGAATGAAATCATCGGTAAACTCGGGGAGCATAGCCGGGCGGTGGAGCAGTTTCTGGCTCTGCATGAATGGCTGTATCCGGAGGAAATGAGCGGCTGCGGGTTCCTCACCTATGAGGATGGGGTGCTGGAGGGTTTGGAGGAGCGGACCTTCCGTGCTTATCCCGCCCCAACTCCCGATACGGAGAATTCCATCGCCTGGCATCTCTGGCATCTTACCCGGGTGGAGGATATGACTATGAACCTTCTGGTTGCCGGCGGGCGGCAGGTGCTTTATGAAGGGAGCTGGCCGGAGAGGTTGGGCATTTCTTTTGAACACAGCGGCAACGCTATGGGAAAAAAGGAAATAGCGGAGCTCAGCGCCGGAATCCGCAGGGAGGAGCTGCGGGCCTACCGGATTGCCGTAGGCAGGCAAACCAGGCGGATTATTGCCTCGCTGGAGCCCGGCGCCTTCCGGGAGAAGGTCTGGCCGGAGCGGATTGAGCGGTTGTTCGATGAAGGAGCTGTTCTTCCGGAAGCCCGGTGGATTGCCGATTATTGGGCCAAAAAGACGCTGGGTGGCCTTGTGCTGATGCCTGCCACCCGGCATCATCTGGTGCACTTGAACCGGTGCGCCCAGATTAAGCAGAGGCTTCAAGGCGGGCGTGGAAAAGGGGGGATATTATGCGGATGGACAGGCTGTTGAATATGGTGGCGCTGCTGGCGAACCGCCGGCAGATGAAGGCCCAGGAGCTGGCCGAGTATTTTGGCGTGTCGGTGCGCACCGTTTACCGGGACGCGGATACCATCAGTCTGGCGGGTTTTCCCATTGTGTCGTATCCTGGTGCCGGGGGCGGGCTTGGCATTGCCGAGGGTTTCAGGCTGGACCGCACGGTGCTGTCTGAGGAGGAGCTTTCCAGTGTGCTGCTGGCTCTGCACAGCACCTCCGGCCTGTGGCCCGGCGAAACCGGCTCCGCCACGCTGGAGAAATTGAAGGCGGTGCTGGCAGGCGCGTGCCGGGAGGAGGCGGGGCATACCCGGCTTCTGGAAGGGATGGACAGCCTGCATTATGATCATACGCCGTGGAACTGTCCTGGAGGCTATACGGAGGAGCTTGGGCTGCTGCGGCAGGGTATAGAGGCCTGCCGTCTGGTTCGTTTCCGCTATTTCAGCGCCGGGGGAGAAGCGGGAGAACGCCTGGTAGAGCCCTATACCCTGGTGCTGAAAAGCGGGCAGTGGTATCTCTATGCCTATTGCCTGCTCCGCCAGGGCTTCCGGCTGTTCCGGCTTTCCCGGATGCGGGAGCCGGAGGTAACGGCGGAGCAGTTCCGACGGAGAGAGACGGAGCCGGAGTCTCTGCCATGGAACAACCACTGGCCTATGGAAGGCAGCCTAGTGGAGCTGAAGCTGCGGATTCCCGCACGGCTGCTGCCCCTGACCGAGGAGTGGTTCGGCGGCGGGATGGTGCGTGTGGAGCCGGCGGGGGTGTCGGGACGGATGGAGGCAGATTGCGGGGCGGCAATGCCTGTGCCCGGGAGGGCAGCGGCGGGAGAGTTTGACGAGGCTGGCGAGACCGGTGGACAGGGAGTAACTGGAGAGCCGGGAGCGGCTGAAGGGTCTAAGGTTACTGGAGAGCTAGGGATGGTTGGCCAATCGGAAATAGCTGAAGAGTCTGAGATGGCTGGAGAGCCGGTGATAGCTGAAGAGTCTGATATGGCTGGAGTGCCGGAGGCGTCTGGAGCGTCTGGAGTGTGTGAAGGAACTGAGGAGGAACTGGTGGCGACGGTGCGTATGCCTGAAGACAATCGGCTGATTGGGTTCCTGCTCAGCTTCGGCGAACTGGTGGAGGTTCTGGAGCCGGAGCGTATCCGGCGGAGGCTGCGGGAGGCCGCATTGGCTGTAGCGGCCCGACACAGGGACGGGCCGGAGTGAGGCTTGGTCCGGCATTCGGACGAGCCGGAGTAAAGGATTGATCCGGTGCGCGGGGAGCGTGAGGCTTGGCCCGGCACAGGGACAGACAATGAGCCATGTATTGCGCGCGGTTAGGTGTGGGCGAAGGCTTATTTGTGTTTTAGGCTGCGGCGGCAGGCTCCATTGCCGGGTGAGAATTTCTAACGGCGGCCAGAGCACTGGCGATGCACTAAACTTAACATGGCTAGGTGGATGCCTAGAGATAGGGATAAACATGCTTTTGTTGAAAATATTTACATGTTCTTCTCTGCTCTTCATCAAAAAAGAGAATAGGCAACTAAACATGGCGGCATTTTCCTTTTTTTTGGCTATGTGGTTGTTACTTCACGATGATTTTTTTGAGTACCTGTGCTTCCTTTGGCGGCCTGTCCACTACTTGTCGTCCTCTCG
>NZ_JBJURJ010000031.1:0-35363 GCF_046098205.1 Paenibacillus mesotrionivorans
TCCTGGCAGCCGTCCCCGTCCACATCCGCTGTGGACAACGCATGGGCGCCTTGTTTGGCGAAGCTGCCGAAGCCCGGGTTGCGGCCATTGGGCTCATGGAGCGTATCCGCGAAGGGATTGTTCATGGTCACCCAACCGCTGTCGGTATACCACAGCTCCGTGAGCTCCTTGCCATCCCAGTTGTAGGCGGCCATCGTCGCCCGGGTGTAATACCCGCGGGCAAACAGTGCCGAAGGGGTGCGTCCGTCAAGGTACGCCACCCCGGCCAGGAAACGGTCCACCCGGTTGCCCGGTTCAATCCGGTTCCAGGAGTAGTCCCCCCACATCAGTCCATCATCGTGACGGCCTGGCTTGTAGCGTACGGTGGAAAGCTCCTCCCCTGTGTCGCCGCGGAACACAGTCAGGTATTCCGGTCCCTTCAGGATAAAACCCTCAAACTCCCGCAGCTTGTTCCGGGGACTCCGGCTGGGGGCGTACACGTCTACGAAATAGTCTGCCAGCTTCTCCGCATCCTCCCGGGACAGCGGATAGCTGTACTGAGGCGCGATGCCAAAGCAATCCTCCAGCGTAGCGGGCCAGTGTCCCGCAGCTACTTCCTCATGATTATGCCAGCTCTGGAACATGTCCGCCACATGAGCCACGTAATCCGCGCCATTCATGCGATAATCGTCGGAGTGGCTATACCCAGCCGCCACGTCCTCTGGCATCAGGGTAATATACGCCTCGGAGACCGGCTTGCCGTCCTCGTATCGGATCACCTTGGTACCCGGCGCGGTTTTGAACATGATCTCCGCTTTGCCGTCGCCGTCAAAGTCATACACCAGGAACTGGGTGTAATGCGCCCCCGCCCGGATGTTCACGCCCAAGTCGATGCGGTACAAAAGCCGACCGTCCTGCTTATAGCAGTCCAGATAAACATTGCCGGTATAACCCACATGGGAAACATCATGGGAGTTGGACGGATCCCACTTGACGATATATTCATACTCGCCGTCACCATCCACATCGCCCACACTCATGTCGTTGGCACTGTAGGTATAGGCTTGGCCTGCGGGGGTGATCCCATCGGCGGGTTTTTGCAGCGGGATCTCCAGATAAGGGGCTTCCCACGCCTTCACTTCGGCACTACGCTCCTGCTCGATCCCGTTTACCACCGCTGCCACTGCATACACCGATTCTGCACTGCCCGAGCGGTCCAGATAGTTGGTGCTGTCCGTTACATCGGCCAGCTTCACACCGTTCCGGTACAGACGGAAATCCGGGGCGGTGAGTCCCTGCTCCGAAGCACCTGTTACTTCATTGCCCAACAGCCGCCAACTGACGAATATTCCCTCCGGGGTGCGGGATGCCGCCAGCCCCCGGTTCAATTGTTCCATTTGCACACTCATGTGTATCCTCCTGCATCATAAGGCTTCATAATCTCCATTACACATGTCTACCTTATGCCCTATCCGGCTTGCAGGCAATCGGACATTCTTGATTTTCCCCGCCAATCAAGAAAGTGCAAACGGAACAAATAATGAAAACGCCAAAAACCGGGGCTTCTTTTAGGAAATCCCCGGTTTCATAGGATAAGCAGCCTTATCCCTATTCCTTCTCCGCGTTCTCCGCCTCAAAGCTATACTCCCGGCTGAGCTTCACCAGCTTCCGGTTGGCCTTGCGGAGCAGCACCATCTCTTCGTCCCAAGCCACCACAATCCCCAACACATCATTGGCAGGATCGGCATCCCGGCGGACCCGGATCCGGGCCCCGGACAGACGGAATTGCTGAAGCAAATCTGCAGTAACCATACACCCTCCTTTTCCGCAAAAAAGACCTGAACGGGTGTCCGTCCAGATCCTCTGCCGTCGTACTTGTAAGTATCGATCGATTAATTGCGCTCTATACGTTCACGGTCAGCCGACATGCTCCTTAGATTCGAACCAGTAATCCAGCACTGTCGCGGACATAACACGCTTGGCGATATATTCGGACTGCTTCTCCGAAAACTCCCCGCTCCAGTCCACATGAAGCTCGTTGCACAGCTTCACGATGGTCAACAGTTCGGACCAGGCGACATACCGTTTATACCAAAAAAACTGCGGATGCTCGATCATATAAGGATAAAGATCGTCAAATTCAGTATGCTTGCATTCAAGGGCACGCTCAAAATGTACCTTTGCTTCAACCAGCTTAGACAGCAGGTATTCTGCCGGAATGGTATTCTCCCCCATGTCAAGTGCCTCCTCTCTGCCTTCTTACCCCCCATTATAATCGAAAATGTCAAATCGGGGAAGCCGAAGAGAACTTGAAAATGTTGCTTTTTCATGTCCGTTTCAATGTCAACTAATCGGTAAAACGGACCTCACTGCCGTCTACAGACGCTACCCGGACAAGAGAATCCAACCGCACCCCGGCCTCCCGCAGGGCAGGCGCCCCCTTCTCGAAGGCCTTCTCTACTGCGATACCTAAGCCTACCAGGGTACACCCGGCCTGCTCCAGGATCCGGATTACCCCGCGTACCGCATCACCATTGGCAATAATGTCATCAATAATAAGCACCCGGTCCTTGGAGCTGAGCAGCTTTTTGGAAATCATCAAATCCGTCACAATGCCCTTCGTAAAGGAAGGAACCCGCTCACAGTAAGAGTCATTGTCAGTGGTCAACGTTTTTTTGCGGCGCGCAAACACCATGGGCACACCCAGCTTGTAGGCGGCAGCAAAGCCGATGGGAATTCCCGACGATTCGATGGTCACGACCTTGGTGACGCCCGACTCCCGGTAAAGCCGTGCGAATTCCTCGCCCATTTCCATGATCAGCTCAGGATCCACCTGATGATTGAGGATGGCATCCAACTGGAGGACTTTGCCGGATTGCACCGTCCCTTGACGCCTGATTGCTTCCTTTAACCGATCCATAACCAAAACCCCTCCGCGCGCATCGCCTTTATTCGCTGTCTTAATCCTTGTAACATTACCACAGGGAATTCAAGCTTTTCAAGTACGTTTGTTATTTTTTTCATTAAAACCGCAACTTTTTCCGGGGACGGACTGTCTATATAACCAATAGGGAGATTTATCCTCCAACCACACTCGGAATTGAATTGAAGCAGCGCCTCACTTTTGGGAGAATAAGTTAGTGCCAATTGAGTATTGTTTATGGCAACCCTTTGGAGGTATGATGGATTACATCCGGTGTCACAGCTGACGCCGTCGGGCGTTTACTCGAGAGACACAGGTTCTATAGAAGGGATCGATTCTCCATGTTAAAGAAATGGTTCAGCCAGGCGGCAGCAGCCGGAATGATGATTACCCTTGCTGTAACAGTGGCTGCATGCGGCGGAGATAATGCTGCCCAATCACCGTCTCCTGCACAGGCAACCGTTGCTACAGTCAAAACAACCGCCCCAACCGGCAGCCCTGCAGCCGGCACCGTTACTGCAGCGTCGGATACTATGGCTCCTCCCGAGAAGGCACCAGGAGTCAACAACTATGTTCAACAAGCAGGCAATGAAGCCAAACCCACTACCGCGGCAACCTCCAAACCCAAGAGAACCTACGACTCCTATACGGTGGAAAAACCCCTGCTCATGGGTGTAGCGATTGGCGACTCCCAGGACAGCGTTGTTAAGCTCCATGGCACCCCCAAAAGCCATTATCTGATGGACGATGCCGAAGACCCGATTAACGTATATGAATATGATGGCTTTCATATCGGTTTGAATCCCCAGAAACAGGTGGAATTCGTAGAAGTGGCCAGCTCCGAGGAGGATCCCGGACTGAACAGCCTCCGCTTAGGCCAAACCACTGCAGAAGCCGCCAAGGCTTTGGGTAAACCCGATTCCAGCACAGACTATGTTATGACCTACAAAACCAAAACCACTGTCCTTAAGCTGGATATCGATACGAAGAGCAAAACCATCCAATCCATCAAGCTGTTCGGAAGAAGCGAATAAACCAAAGTGCAGATCAATAAAAACAGCCACCGCTTATGCCTTCCCTCGGGAGAGCAGCCAGCGGTGGCTTTTGCCGTTGCGTCCAACATCTCAGATAATCCGCTTGCGGCTGCGGAGAACGATCAAAGCGGCCAGGCAGGCAATAACCGCCACTGCCCCTACGCCAATCCCGATGTAACGGTGGACCACCTTCATGGCGAAGTCCAAATTATGGCCGATAAAACGGCCCAGAGTAATAAAGGTCACTGTCCAGACCAGTGCTCCGGAGCCGGCATACGCAATATAGCGCCAAATCCGGACGCCGCTGATGCCTGCCAGATAGCAGGTAAAATGGCGCACACCCGGAACGAAATAGCCGAAGGTGACAGTCCATAATCCGAAGCGTCTGAACCATTCCTCCGCCTTGTCTAGCCTTTTGGGCGTCAGTTTAATCCACTTGCCGTACCGGGTAAGAAAGGGCTTGCCTACTTTATGCCCGATGGCGTAGCTGACCAGCATGCCTGTCATAGAGCCGAAAAAGCAAACGGCTATGGAAAGTGAGTACGAAAACCAATTCAGCGATGTCAAATATCCGATGAAGGTCATCAGGATTTCGTCCGGAACGGGCAACCCGATGATCCCCACGGCAAGAAAACCGTACATGGCAAGGTAACCGAACTCCAGTATCCACTCCTTAAGCAATTCCAGCACTGATACACGCTCCAGTTCATTTTTCATTTAGGCATTTCAAGATGCCAGTCATGCGCCTGTCCCTTCTATCATACCCTTGTACTAACGGAATGGAAAGGAGGCGGATGCGCCGATGCGCAATTTGAAGCAAATTCTCCAGATCGCTTTCACCTATATGGGAACCATAGTTGGCGCGGGCTTCGCAACCGGCAAGGAAATTCTTTTGTTCTTCACCAGATATGGCTGGGTAGCCGTGGCGACCATCGGGATTGCAACGGTCCTTTTTGTGTGGGTGGGCTGCAAGCTGATGATGATCGCCCATGAAATCGGCGCCGAATCGTATGAGGATCTGAACAAAGAGCTGTTCGGTCCCAAAATCGGGGATGCGGTCAGTTTATTCACCCTGCTGACTCTGTTCGGTGTTACCTCCGTTATGCTGGCTGCTGCAGGGTCTCTGTTTCAGGAGCATATGAACCTGCATGTTCAAGTGGGCCTCTTCCTGACGGTTTTCTTGACCTACCTGCTGCTGAACAAGGGAATGGCCGCTATCCTCGCCGTCAACTCGGTGGTGGTGCCCATCATGATATTGTTCACCGCGGCCATCGTATGGATTACACTGCGTTCCCCCGGGTCTGGTAACTGGGTTACCCTGCAGGGAGATCTTCCATGGCATAAGGCCTGGTTTTCACCGATTCTCTACACTTCCTACAACCTGGCTATGGCGCAGGCGGTGCTGGTGCCGTTGGGCAAAACAATCCACGACAAAAAGGTCCTTTATTGGGGCGGAATTGCAGGAGGCGTAGGCATCGGCTTGCTTCTCCTTGCTTGCCACTACACCCTTTCCGCGCAGATGCCCGGCATTATCCGTTATGAAATCCCCATGGGTCATTTAATTCAGCCCCTGGGACGTGTTGTGCAGCTCTTATATGTGCTGGTCATCTTCGGGGAAATCCTGACCACTTTTCTTTCCAATGTGTACGGGCTGGGGCTGCAGCTGAAGCAGCGCTCCGGTCTGCGGATGGCTGTGCTGGTCCCCATTATCCTCTTGGGCTGTTATCTGATCAGCCAAATCGGCTTTGGACGCCTGCTGGAGGTGCTTTATCCCCTATTCGGCGTGGTAAGTCTGGTCTGGTTTGTTGCCCTGATCTACCGCCGACGGGTCTGGGTTCGCAAGGCGTAGCACCATCATAAGCCGGACCAGCAAAAAAATAAGTCCCACTAATGAAAATATAAATCCGGACAGCAGATAACCATAATGGTAATACGGGTATTGGTCCCGGTCGTTGATAACACCGATTACGTCGGCCAGCAGGAATACCAAACCGATCAGCACCAAAGCCAGAACGGCATAGTCGAATACGGTCCAGCGGAGCAAGAGCTGGCGTTCCAGCTTCCCGGGAGCGCCGGTTTTTCCTTTGGCCTGGAACATCCGCCATACGGTATATACAGCTCCGCCGGTGACAGCCAAAGCAAGAACCGCTGCAAATATCTGCAGGATGGTATACAACATAAACAAGAGCCTCCTGTCCAATTCATAATCAATTCGCCCCGGGCCTTTTCAGCCCTCGGTTAGTCTGGATACCAGCCAGACTACAGCGGCAAAACCGGCGGCAGGCAGCACCGCGGCAGCCCAAAAAACGGCTTTCCAGCCGGGATAGGGAGCGCTTTTCCAGATCAGCCCAAGCAGCGGGTCATGGTTATGGATATCATTCGTATCCGGATGTGGAGCATTGTGGGCAGGAAATGACTGGACTGCTTCCCGGGAGGTTTGGTCGGAAACATGGATCTTACCTTTCTTCCAGCCGATGCGGTAGCTGATTTCTCTGTCGGATTGGGATTGCTCCGGCAAGGTCACTGCGGCGGCCTCCTTTCATAACCTATGGAATGCGATAGGCTACTTCTATAGTATTCCAAGCCGCTCCCAAAAAGCAACGCTTTTGGTGAAAGGGATAGAGTCATTTCAGCCGATTGTGGTAATATGTTGGTAGTCTATCTTTCGGAGGGAGGTTGGCGAATGGCGAAAACAGCGCTTGTGTCTGGAGGCGCCCAAGGAATTGGCCGCTGTGTGGCGCTGCGTCTGGCTGAAGCGGGATATGCCGTGTCCCTGTGCGATACGGACCGGGAAGCCGGGCTGGAGGTCATCCGAATGATTCATGAGGCGGGCGGAACGGGGATTTTCTGCTGCGCGGATATGGGTGTCCGGGAGGATGTGGAGCGGTGGTTCCGGGTCACGGCTCTGGAGCTGGGGGACATCCATGTACTGATCAATAATGCGGGCATCGGGAAAAATGCGCCTGTCCTGGAGCTGTCTCTTGAGGATTGGAGCCGGGTCATTGCGGTGAATCTGACCGGTACCTTCCATGCCTCCCAGCTGGCTGCCAGACGGATGCGGGAGCAGGGAACAGGCGGCAGCATCGTCCATATCGCCTCTACCCGCGCACTGATGTCGGAGCCGGGAACCGAAGCATATTCGGCCTCCAAAGGCGGCATCCTGGCTCTTACCCATGCCATGGCTGTCAGCCTCGGCGAATACGGAATCCGCGTGAATGCCGTTAGCCCCGGATGGATCGAGACCCGGGATTGGCAGCTGGGCTCCCGGTCGGTCACTCCTTTCCACAGCGAAAAGGACCGGCTTCAGCATCCCGCAGGCCGTGTGGGCACTCCGGAGGACATTGCGGCCGCCTGCCTTTATTTATGCGGGGCTTCGGCGGGTTTCATCACCGGTCAGAATCTGGTGGTGGACGGCGGGATGACCGTCAAGATGATTTATGAGGAGTAAGGAACTGTTTGTAGTGTAGTGTCATGACATCTGGAGAGGACCTGATTATTCATGTGGTTGTTATTGGCGGCTTCGGCTGCAGTCTGTTTCGGCTTAAGGGGGATTCTGTACCAATGGACCTCCCGGCAGCCGGCGGACCGGAATGTGCTGCTGTTCGGTGTGTATGCCTGCGGAGCAGTGGTGGCTTTGGCTTTGAATCTGTTCTGGGGACAGCCTTGGACGGCGGGTGCGGCAGTCGGCATCGCCATGGGGCTGTTCTCCTTTGTGTCCAACTCCGCCATGCATAAGGGCTTTGCAGTGGGCAAGGCCTCCCTGGTGGCGCTGTTGGTGGGACTGCCTCCTCTCATTGTTGTCCTGGCGGCGATGGTGCTGTGGAAAGAGCATTTGAGTGTGGGCCAAACGTTATGCTTTGTGGTTATTCTGGGCGGCGGCCTTCTGGTCAAAAGTGCCGGAGGCTTGAGCCTGCGCAATATGGAAGGCGCCCAGTGGGGTCTTCTGGCTATGGTCACCTTCGCCTTTACGGATTTGTCCAGCAAACAAGCGGCATTGTCCGGCGGTGAAACACTGCCCACACTTGTGCTGATGTACGTGACCGGCAGTCTGCTGTTCGCCGTATCCGCAGGTGTGGACAGGAAGCGGCAGCTGGCTGCGGAGGCCCGCGGAGGTGCGGAGGCCGCTTTGGCCAGGCAAGAAACGGCCGCTGCTGCTGAAGGGGTGCAGCCCCCGCGCTGGAGTCTCGGCAAAACCGTGGGAATCGGAATGGCTGTGGGCATCAGCAACATCTCAGGGATGATCCTGATGATGCCTGCCATGAAAATGGGCATCACCGGCTTGGTTTCTGCCATTGTAGCGCTTAATGCGCTGATTATTATGCTGTACGCCTGGATCATCCTCCGGGAGCGGGTGAAGCCCATGGAGCTGGCCGGGATGATCCTGGCCTTCGCCGGGGTGCTGGCTTTGCGGCTGCTGGGGTAAACGGTGCCGACTGCTTTTGGGGAGAAACTGCGGCTGGGAGCGGTGTTAGCGGAAATGTTCTTCCGCTGTTGGTAACCGGCAGTGGATATACGGGGAATAGCGGAAACGGTTTTCCGCTATTCCTTCTTTTTTGCCGTTTGGCAGGCTGCGGAGGACCGATAGCGGAACTTGCTTTCCGTTATCGCCTTTTGGGTTGGTTACAATCTATGAATAGCGGAAATATCTTTCCGGTATTCTTGGATAGCCTGCTCCAACCAACCCATAGCCTCTTGGAAATAATATTTGGTTATAATCATCCGTTCCCCTGCGGAAGCGGCTTTTTTTGCGTATACTAACATACGTACCTCACTATGAATTTATCGGAAGGATGATGTTGTATGCACTTGCTGACGAATGGAAAAGACGGCCGCAGGTGTCCGAGGCTGGAGGTCTTATCCTGACCACATGTAATCGGACTCCTGCGAAGAAAATCGGCATGGTTCCACCGGAACCCTGCCACCCTAATTTATCTTGGCAGGAGGAAAAACATTTGAACGACTTTTTGACACAATGGGGCTGGCGCCCCTTATTTGATGAGGATGCGGACGTTTACCGGGCCCAGGGATGTATTCCCGCCCGTGTCATACTGGAGCACAAGCATATGTACCGGATCGTCTCGGAGAACGGCGAATATTTGGCGGAGGTCACCGGCAAGTTCCGTTATCAGGCGGATGGCCGGGAGGATTTCCCGGCAGTGGGTGATTGGGTAATGGCCAACCTTCGGGAATCCGACGGGCGGGCCACCATCCGCGGACTGCTCCCCCGCTTCAGCAAATTTTCCCGCAAGGTTGCCGGGGCAGTAACGGAAGAGCAGATCGTGGCGGTGAATGTGGATACGATCTTCCTGGTACAGGCGCTAAATCAGGACTTTAATCTGCGCAGACTGGAGCGTTACCTGATCCTGGCCTGGGAAAGCGGGGCCAACCCGGTGGTGATCCTGAGCAAAGCGGATCTGTGTGAAGAGCGGGACGAGCTGATGGCGCAGGTGCATATGGTAGCTGCTGGAGTTCCTGTCCATGCCGTAAGCGCATTGGACGGAATTGGGCTGGAGGAGCTGGCGCCTTACATCGGCAAAGGAAAAACTGTGGCACTTATGGGCTCCTCCGGTGTAGGCAAATCAACCCTGATTAACCGGCTCATCGGCCATGAAGCCATGGATACCGGCGGCATCCGCGAGGATGATGGCCGTGGACGGCATACGACCACCCACCGTGAGCTTTTGCTTTTGCCTGACGGCGGACTGCTGCTGGATACACCCGGCATGCGGGAGCTGCAGCTGTGGGATGCGGACCAAGGGATAAGCGCAGGTTTTGCCGATGTGGAAACCTTGTCTGGCCAATGCCGCTTCCACAACTGCTCCCATAACCGGGAGCCGGGCTGTGCGGTTCAAGCCGCCCTGCAGGACGGCAGCCTGGAGGAGGAGCGTTACAACAGCTACCTGAAGCTCCAGAAGGAGCTTGCTTATCTGGCACGGAAGGAAGATAAGCAGCTTCAGCTTCAGGAAAAATCCAAGTGGAAGCAGATTCACAAGCAAATGCGCACCCATAAGCCGCGTTAAGACCTGTTAAGACCGTTAGACCCGGAAGCCCTTTTCCCCGGCAGCAGCAGGCTAACACCTGCCCGTCCGGTGGAAAAGGGCTTATTTTAATCAAAGTCGTCATGTCCCGGTGAAATTAATGATAATTTTTACTACTAATTCATGCTGCTATTGGCCGATTTCCTCTCTGTCAGGCTCGGGGGTTTCCCAGGAGGGAAACGGGTCACGCAGCGTCCTCCAGTCTGCCGCCATTTCCCCGTCGGTAAGCAGACATTGATCCAGCTGTGCGGTGAGAGCATCCCGGTCCAGACGGATGCCGATGAGTACCAGCTCGTTGATCCGGTCGCCCCACTCCGGGTCCCATGTTTTCAGAAGCTCCGGGCTTTCCTGGAAATAACGCTCCCGCTCCTTCTCCGGTAGAGTCGCCAGCCAATATCCTGCCGGGCCAAACTGGATGGAAGGGCCGGCCTGTCCGATGGAGGCGGCCATATCCGGGCGGGAGGCCAGCCAGAGAAATCCCTTAGAGCGGACGATCTCCTGGGGCAGCTTGGTCAGGAACTTGTAAAGCCGGCCCGGGTGGAACGGACGCCGCCTGCGGTACACGAAGGAGCTGATGCCGTATTCCTCCGTTTCCGGTGTATGCTCCTCCTTCTGCAGCTCCCGCATCCAGCCTGCGGAGGAGCTGGCCTCCTCGAAGTCAAAGCGGCCGGTATTGAGGATTTCGGCGGCATCGATCTTGCCGTATATGCTGCGAAGCAGCTTGGCTCTGGGCTGAAGGGCACGAAGCACTCCCTCCAGCTGCTCCAGCTCGGTTTCCTGCAGCCTGTCGCATTTATTCATAATAAGCACATCGCAGAACTCAATCTGGTCAATCAGGAGATCGATGATATCCGGCTCCTCCCCGTTCTCTTCCGCTTTAGTGCGCTCCAGGAGCTGGTTTCCTGAGGAAAAATTCTGCCACAGGGTATACGCATCCACCACTGTAACCATACAATCCAGCCGGCAATAGTCCGTCAGATCAACACCGTTGGCTTCATCCCGGTAGGTGAAGGTTTGGGCGATGGGCACAGGCTCCCCAATCCCCGTGGATTCGATGAGAATATAATCAAACCGCTTCTCCTCCGCCAGCTTCTTCACCTCCAGCAGCAGGTCCTCCCGCAGAGTGCAGCAGATGCAGCCATTGGACAAGGAAACCAGCTTCTCCTCCGTACGGGACAGGGATGCGCCGGACTGGATCAGGGAAGCGTCAATATTCACCTCGCCCATATCGTTTACAATGACGGCTACACGCAAGCCCTCCCGGTTGTTCAGCACATGGTTCAGCAGCGTTGTTTTGCCCGAGCCCAAATAGCCGCAAAGGACGGTAACGGGAATCCGGTTATCAGTCAATATACTCATTTCTTTTGCTCACTCCTTGTAATCGCTTGGTATCCACTCGTCATATACTCGCATGTTATACGCGCTTGTTATACGCGATTATCTGGAATACATGTGGGTACTTCGCTATTTATTCGTAATATTTACTATTAAAACACATCCTTTCTAAACGTGCAAGACTTAAATAGGGAGGGATGAGTTGCAGCACCACCTCCCATTCGCCCATGCCCCGGCCTTAGAAGCTCCATCCGCACCCGGCACCCTTGGCTGCTGGGTCAACCTCCATTTTCTGCATTTGCACACACCCTCTGGTTGATAAAAATAACAAAAATAGCGGAACCGGAGTTCCGCTATTGCTTATGCATGTGTGGAAATAAAGCGATAACGCAAAGGTTTTTCCGTTATCATCCAGATCGCCCCTGCGTTGGCGGGGTTTCAGCAGCCATAGCGGAAATTGCGTTCCGCTAATCAGACGCCGCTGCACCTGGACGCCCGGATAACGGAACATAGCTTCCGCTATTCTCCCGGCACCGCCTGTATAACAAGGATAAGGGAAGGGGCATATCCGCTATTCCCCTTCTTCCGGGCTTAGGCTGCAGCTTTATCGGCCAATAGCGGAAGCTTGGCTGCTCTTATGCCCTGATTTTCCAGTGCGGCTGCGCAATAGCGGAAGGTCCGCTTCCGCTATTGGAGCCACGCCGCGGATGCGCCATCACGCTCCGGCTGAGGAAGCACCGCCAGCCGGCGCAGCCACCGGCAGCAGAATCCGCTGCGCCGAGGGGGCTGCTTCCGCCAGTGCGTCCAGCACATGGCGGTGGCACGTGAAGAGCAGCACCTGATGCTGCTCCGACAGCGCAGCCAGCTCCCGGAGCGCCAGCAGCAGGCGCTCTCCGTCAAAATTGACGAAGATATCATCCATGACGAGAGGCAATGGGTTGTTTCTAGCGAATTCCGCTGCAAGTGCGAAGCGGAGAGCCAGGTACATCTGCTCTGCGGTCCCGCGGCTCAGGCGGGCGGAATCCACCGCCTCCCCGCCGGGACGGATGGCGAGCAGGCGCTCCTCGCCCATAGGCGCGGCGATGCGGACATAGCGCCCGCCCGTCAGCCGGGCAAAATGCTCCGATGCCCGGCGCATCACCTCCGGCTGCTTTTCCCGCTCATAGCGCGATTTGGTGCGGGCCAACAGCCCTGCCGCCATGGCGAACACCGCCCATTGGGACGCCTCGTCCCCGAACCGGGCCAGCAGCTCCTCCTGCTTATCCCGCAGCGCCCCATGATCGGTGCCATCCGCCAAACGGGCATAGTCCGCATGGAGCCGGCCCTTCTCTTCTTTCCATCCATCCACGGCCGCCTCCAGCTCCAAAAGCTCCCGCCGGAGTTGCTCCGTTTCCGCCCCCAACTCCGCGGGAGATCCGCCCTCCAGCACCTCGCCCAGCCTGTCCAGCCGGGAGCCGCCTACAGCCGCAGCAAGCAGCTCCCTGAGGTTATTCGCCTCTGCCTCCAGCTCACGGCGGGCCGCCTCCCGGGCACCCAGCCGCCAGAAGTCCTCCTCGCCGTCCGCACCGGCCTGGCGCCATAATTCCGCCAGCCTATCCCGGCAGCGGATCAGCGCCTCCTCCTCCAGCCGCAGCCGCGGCGCCAGCCCCTCCAGCTCTGCCTCCGCTTCGCGGCAGCGGCTTTGGCGCTCCGCCGCCTGCTCTACCGCCTTGCGGAAGCCCTGCAAGGCAAGCTGAAGCTCCTCCGGCGTGCCGAACGCCGTACCGAGCACCGCCCCGGCGGACGCTTCGAAGGCCGCCCGGTTTCTGCGGATACGGTCCAGCCGCCCACGGCTCTCCTCCTGGCGCAGCCGAAGCTCCGCCGCTTGATCCAGCAAGGCCACAAACTCCATGGCCGCCTCAGGGGAAATCTCCCCAATCGCCGCATTCCATTGGGCCAGCCATTGCCTCCATTCCGCCAAAAGCTCCCTTTGCTCCTGCTCCGTCTTCCGCTGCTCCCGGCCCAACTGGTCAACTTGGCGCCGCAGGCGGGTTTCCGCTTCATGGGCAGCCTTCCATTTCTCCTCCAGCTGATAATAATCCCGCAAGGCCTGATTCAGCCGGTTGAGCCACTCCTCGAGTTGCTCCGGCAGCGCTTCATTGCCGGAGTCCAGCACCAGTTGACCTCCGCTGCTGCCTTCTAGGCTGCTTTTCAAAGTCTGCAGCCGTGCTCCCAGCTTCCCGCGCAAGCGTTCCAGCTCCTGCTCCAGCTCTTGGCGCCGGGCGGCAAGCGGCGTGTCTACCGCCAGTCCCGCCGCCGATTCATCACCAGGGCGGTACCGCCTGGAGGAACGGCTGCCTCTACCCGAAGATGAGGTTCCCCTGCCGCCAAGCAGCAGTCCCCCTCCGCCAGCACCCATCACTACCAAACCTGCAGCCGCCAGCAACCAATTGCCCGCCAGCCCGAAGAACAGACCTGCTCCGCCTCCTGCACCCAGAAGCAGCGCCCAAAGCAGCACCATACGCCCATCCGTCCCCTCCGGCCGGGACACCATCCGTCCATTTGCCTCCGCCTGAGCCTGAAGCTGCTCCACCGACAGGCGATGCTCAAGCTCCCGTTCGCGCAGATGCCGGTATTCCCGTCCGGCCTCGGCCAGCTGGCCGTACTCCCGGCGCAGCTCCCGAATTACCGCAGGCAGCTCCGCAGCCAGTCTGTCCGCTTCCGGCGGATACGCCGCCGCAAGCGTCCGCTCCGCCCCGGCAAGCAGCTCCCGCCGCTCCTGCACTAGGGCAGCGGCCTGCGCCAGCTCCGCCTCTGCAGCATCCACCGCATTGTCCAGCCGGACCCGGGCCAGCTCCCGCTCCCCCCACAGCTCCTTGAAGTGTGCAGCCTCCTCCCGGTTCTGCAGGGTAACGGGAGGAAGACAAGACTCCGGGGGCACGGCAGTGGCAATTTCGGGAAATTCACGCCAATCCGCTTCGCCGGGCAAACCACCGCAAGGAAGCCCCGCCTCCTGCAGCTTCCCCTGCAGCAGCCGCTCCAGGCGCCCAAGCTCCAGGAGCAGCTCCTCCTCCTGGCCGAAGCCCGCCTTGTACAGGCTCAGCTCCTCCGTCAAAGCCTGCACTCTTTCACGCAGACGAACCAACCCGGCATCCGCTTCCGAATAGGCCGCGACAACATCTTCCAGCGCGGTTTGCCTTATCCGAAGCCCAGCCAGCGTTTCCTCCCGCTTCTCCAGCTCGCCCAGCAGCACGTCCTGCCGGGACAGCCCATCCTCGGGAAAAGGGCCCTCTCCCCCAGCCGGTATCCCCCGGAGCGACTCCGTCACATGACTCAGACGCAGCCAGCGCTCCCGCTGGGCCCCAGCCGCCTCCAGCAGCTCCAACCGGGCTTTGCCGCCGGCCAGCTTTTCCCCGGCTTCCGCAATCCGGTCCGCCAGAGTCCCGATTTCCGCTGTCAGCTGGTTATACCGCCCGGCTTGGGCCAGGCTTTTCCGCCAGGCGCTGTCCAGCGTATCCCACTCCCCCAGCAGCTGGCTGATCCCCTGGTTCCGCCCCTTGGGCCGGAAACGGCTCTCCAGCTCCTGAACCAGCCGCTTCTCCGTCTCCCGGACCAGTGAGGCACGCACCCCCAGCCCGGCGCTGTGAAGGAATCCGCCCAGCTCCTCAGAGGTCAGAGTATGCAGCGCCTGAAGCTCCGTCAGAGTAAAGGCGAACAAATTGCGGAACTGCTCCGCCGTTACGCCCCCCAACAGCTCCCGCAGCAGCTCCTCGCCTCCCTCGCGCCCATCCGGCAGCGTAACCGTCACCAGCCCGGCGGAGGGAATACGTCCCCTGCCGCCGGCGGCAGCAGCATCCGCCGAGCGCCGGAACACACGCACCTGGCTGCCCGGCTCCAGCTCCAGCACCAGAGAGCCGCCATGAACGCCGCCTTTGGCGGGTTCGAACCGCTCCAGACCCGACTGGCGGGAGGGAAAGCCGAACAGCACCGCACGGATCAGGTGCAATAATGTGCTTTTGCCTGCTTCATTAGGGCCGTACAGAACCGTCATCGGGCCATGCAGCTCCACCGTCCGGTTCTGCAGCCCGCCGAAACCCTCCACGCGGATTTCCCGGATTCTCACCTACGCTCCCTCCTCTTCATCAAGCAGATGGTCCAACAGCCATTCCGAAGCCTGCTTCAAGAGCTCTGACGCAAACTCCGTCTTTATACCCGGTACAGCAGTTCCGTCCGCCGCCAAGCCTGTTTTGCGCAGAAGTGCACCCGCCCGGTGATGGCCCAACAGCGGCTCCAGGCATTCTCCGGCAAAATCATGCAGCGCCTCCGGCTCATTCTCCAGATCAGCGGCCAAACGCAGAAGCTCCCCAAGGAACCCTTCGGATTGCAGCAGGGCTTCCCGGTCTGCCGCCACACCGGTGCGCACAGTCAGCTTTTCCAGCCAGACCAGCGGCATCCCTTCCCCTGCACCGGATTCCTCCTCTGTCAGCTCCCAACGCTCCAGTTCCGCTCTCCGCAGCTCCTCCGCCAAATCCCGGGCGTAACCGCCTTGGAGTTTCCCGTGAAGCCGCCCTCTGCCAGTCAGGACAAGCCGCAACACGGAAGGCCGCCCCTCTGCCTCCATGCGGGCCTCCTCCATTGCCCGCTCCAGCGCCTCCTTCAGCTCCTGCTCTGTGGAGCAATCCGCAATGGACACCTCCCGGGCCAACCAGCGGACCGCGTCCAGCACCCGGAACTGCAATTCCGTCGCCCCGCTTCCGTCCACCTCCACCACATAGCAGCCTTTCGCCCCGGTTTCACGGACGCTCCTGCCCTGGATATTGCCCGGATACACCACCCAAGGCTTCTCCGACAGCACCCTGCGGGTATGGACATGGCCCAAAGCCCAATAGTCCAACCCGGCCGCTGCCAGCTCCTTTAACGAACAAGGGGCATAATCCGCATGCTCCGGTGAACCGTCCACATTGGCATGCAGCAGCCCGATCTGGTAAACACCGCCTGCCCCCGCTCCGAAACGCTGCGCATAATTCTCCTGCACCGCCGCCGTCGGGTACGAAATCCCCTGAATATCCGCCACATGGCCGCGCCCCTCCAAAACCACAGGAACACGCTCCACCTCTCCCGGCTTAAACATATGTATTCCTGATGGCCAGCCCAGCTTCGCCTCCCGGCCATCTAGCGGATCATGGTTCCCATGAACGACAAAAGCGGAGATTCCGTTCTCCGCCAGCCGTTTCATTGCATTATGGAACCGGAGCTGCGCCCTGAGCGACCGGTCAGCGGAATCATAAACATCTCCTGCAATCAGCACAAAATCCGCCTTCTCCCGGATAGCCAGCTCCGTGAGGCTATCCAGCGCAGCGAAGGTAGAGCCGCGAAGAAGCTGCCGCACCGCCTCCGGCACGCCGGACAGTCCCGCGAAGGGGCTGTCCAGATGAAGGTCGGCGGCATGGATAAACCGGAACGGAATCACACTCCGCCGCCTCCTTCGTTTTCACCCTCACCCTCGAACTCCTCCGCACCGTCAGCGGCTGCAGTCCCGAAGCTCCGGTATACCGCCGCCAGCTGTTGGATCACCCGGGTAAGCGAGTAGGATTTTTTGGCCTTTTCCCATGCGGCGCGGGCCAGCTCGTAACGGTAGCCGGGATCCTCGATCAAGGTTTCCAGAGCGTCTGCCAGAGCCTCGGAATCCCCTGACGGGACCAGCAGGCCGTTACGCCCGTCCTCAATCTGCTCCGGGATGCCCCCAACCTGAGTCCCCACCAGGGCCAACAGGCACAGAGCCGCCTCAGCGAATACGGAGCCGAAGGCCTCCGCCCGGGAGGGCAGGACGAATATATCGAAGAAGGGCATGAATTCCTCGGGATGCAGCATATAGCCGTAGAAAATGGTATCCTCATAAATGCCCAAATCCACCGCCATCTGCTCCAATTCCTCCCGGATCGGACCGTCTCCGATCAGGTGAAGCACGAAGGGGACACCCTTCTTTTTCAAGCGGGCACATGCCTCAAGAAGGGTATCCAGCCCCTTGGCCGGGACCAGACGACAGACGGAAATCAGTTGGGTCACTGCATTTTCATGGGAATAAGGACGGAAGCGCCGCTGGTCGAAGCCGTTCGGAATCACTTCAACCCGGCTGCAATCCTCCATATAGTTCCCGAGATACATGCGGAATGCGTGGGAAGCGGTTATGATACGGTCCAGGCTGTATTCCAGCTCGCCATAAATCGACGTGAGGAACTTCTCCTCCGGCCCCCCCTCCTGAATCCGTCCGTTTAACATCAACTCCTTCTCATAGCTGGAGTGGATGGTGATCATCACGGGGGTATCGGGAAAAATCCGCTTCATGGCCAGCGCCGCAATGGGATGATGGGCATGGATCAGGTCATACGAGCCCTTCAGGCGCAGCTTGGTCCACCATATGTAATCCTTATAGGTTTGGATATATTTATCGATAATCGGATTGCCGGCATACTGCTTCCAGTCAAAGGTGTGGAACTCTACATCCTCCGTCCCTTTGCTGCGTATGCGTTTAGGCAGGGAAAACAGCTCCATATCCCAGCCCTTCTTAATAAACCGCTCCTGGATATACGGCACCATGGACGATACCCCACCAGGCTGTTCCGGCGGAAAAAACAGCGCCTGCAAGATTTTCATGATTTCCTCCTTCATGGTGCAAGAAATCCCGTTTCATCCCTATTGTAGCGCCTGCCGGCGGCAATTGAAAAGAGAACACACCGACAAAGTTTTTGGTATAATGAAAGAATGGGTTGAAGGGAGAATGGACATGCTGTACGAGCTTTTGTGCGGACCGATGCGTCCCGTTTATTTTTCCACGATTATTCTGGTGATCCTTCTGCTGATGCTGGTGATGACGTTCAGGCTGTTTGTGAACCGGCGGAAGAAGGCTTATTTCTCGCTGTCCCTGTCGATTCTGGTGGTGATGGCCCAGCATATCCTCATCATCTCGGCTGGAACCGACGCCCCTGGCACAGGTAATTGGACGGGCTACGCCACGATTCTTTTGAAGGCGGTTTCCTTTATCTTCCTGAACCTGGGCATCTACCAAATGTACAATTCCTCACGGACCCGGCAGCATGTTTTGACCTGGTCGGCCGTGGTTATTGCGGTACTGCTATCCCTGATGTACTTCCTGGTGGATGGGTTTGAGGGAAATCCGGGGCAGGTGGTGCTGCTGCAGAATCTGGGCATTGAGCTGTATATGTTTCTGATGCTTTTCCTGTGCCACCAATGGATTTCGCCATGGGTTGGCCAATGGAACCGGTACCAGCTGAGTTTGTCCTTTTACTTCATCTACCAACTGATCCATCTGGCGGATGTGTTTATTACGGGCAGTGCTTATCCGGCTCTGGCAGCGGCGGGCAGCACCTTCCTCGTTTTGTATTATATGACGCTGTTTCTCATCGTGTTCGAGCGGGTGGTGGAGCTGCTTCAGGCTGTGTATACCAAATCCATTACCGATGCCCTCACCGGGCTGTATAACCGGCTGTATTTTATGAACCGCCTGAAGCAGTATCTGTCCCATGAGGTGCCGGTCACCGTTATTTTTACGGATATTGACAACTTCAAGAAGCTGAACGATACACAAGGCCATGACAAGGGTGATGAAGCGTTGAAAAAGGTGGCCCTGATCCTTCGGGAATGTGTGGAGGAAATCGGAGTGGCGGGACGTCTGGGCGGCGAGGAAATGGTGGTGCTGGTGACTGACCCGGAGGTCCATCCGGGCGAATTGGCGGAGCTGATCCGCAAACGGATTGAAGCGGAGGCCGGGGTTACGGTTAGTGTTGGCTACAGCAAGGCGAAGAAGGGAATTTCTCCGGACGCCCTGGTGAAGCAGGCGGATGAAGCCATGTACCAGGCCAAAACCACAGGCAAGAACAAGGTCTGCAAATATATGAAGCAAAAGCAGCTCAACGCTGGCGGTCACGCCGGATAATCTATGCCTTAGCTTCAATGGGAGGCGGTAACGAAAATGCTAGGGTGGTTCCGTAAAAAAGATCCGTTAGATCCTGCCGTCCAGCTGAAAAAGCTGGCTCTTTTGGGCTTCCGCCCCCGTCCGGAAATCGGAGAGCGGGAGCTGGTAAAGTTCCGCAAGGAAGCGTATATAGAGAAGCCGTATCTGCTGCTGCTGATCGCCCTGGGCGGTACCGCCGGGGATGGAGGGCCTATATCGGAGCGTATCTGGCATGTACACAGGGACAGCATCCGGCAGGCGGGGGATTATGTGCATGCCATAATGCGGCTGGCCGGGGTAGCCGAAGCCTCGGGGGCGCCGCTGCCCGTTGCTGATGCGCAAGCCCTTCCCTCCGGGCAGAACGTTCTCCTCCGGTTCAGGCTGGACGCCCGAATCTGCGAATGGGAGCTCTCCGGCTCCCCAAACGCCTTGAACCCGGAGCTCCTGCTTAGAACCGCAGATATACTCCCGGAGTCGGCAGGCCCGCGCCAATTCGCCTATGCCGCCTTGGGCGGACCGGACGCCTTGATCGTCTGCCTTGACCCCGGGGAGCTGGATGCCTTGAACAGGCTGACGGGACTGGGCTTCACGTGGCTCGCAGGCAGCGGATTCCGGTTCTAGGCGGGTTTGCATACACACCCTAGGGTTTGTCCGGACAAATTCTAACGGCGGTGAGAGCCCTTATTACGTCGAAAACACCCCTTCAGAAAATCTAACGGCGGCCACAGCCTTTATTCGAACCACTTGCCC
This sequence comes from Paenibacillus mesotrionivorans, assembly GCF_046098205.1. Classification (NCBI taxonomy): domain Bacteria; kingdom Bacillati; phylum Bacillota; class Bacilli; order Caryophanales; family Paenibacillaceae; genus Paenibacillus; species Paenibacillus mesotrionivorans. Next base: position 20,011 of record NZ_JBJURJ010000031.1, read on the forward strand.
CGCTGTAGGCCTCTTTTTCGTCCAATAGCGTCCCCTGCTTCCGTAAGATTTCGAGGCACCCCGTTTTGGAGCAAATAACGTCTCTCACTGCCGTTAGGAATTATTAGCAGCAGCCTGCCACGACTCCCCCACCTGCATTCATCGCTGACCGTAACTACTCCAGGAATTATGTCCGCAATCCCGCTCTAACCCAACGGAGGCAGCAGCTCCCTGACCCGGTCCAGCGCCTCTTCTATTGTCGCAGCCTTGACTACCATAGGCGCCTCCTTGTACACCCCCTCGGAATGGGCGTATAGAGGATCGTAATAATACTCCAGAAGCAGCAGCACCGCCTCCTCATACGCTCCGGACAAAAGCTTGCTCTCAATTTCCTTGGCTATAGGTGTATGAATCCGCTCCTTTATGAAGCGGTAGGCCGCCAGCAGCGCTTCCCCGTAAAGCTCGGGCTGATAGTCCGCTACAATGTGTTTGGCCCGGACCTCCAGAGGGAGCTCCAGCAGAATCGTTCTGCCCTCCTCCTTGCTGTGCATAATAAACTCCGGCAGGGTAATCTTGCCAACCTTCCGGCTTTCGGCCTCCAGCAGAATCCAAGGGGAGTGCTCCAACGTTCCCAGCCTTTCCGCCAAATAAGCATCGAAGGTTTTTTGGTTATGGGGCAGCACTCCGACTCCTCCAAAAATAGAGCCGCGGTGTCCTGCCATCCCCTCCAGGTCCGCTACCGGATAACCCTCCGCCTGCAGCGCTTGAAGAATGGCGGTTTTGCCGGTGCCGGTATTCCCTTGGAGAACATAAGAAGGCCACGGCCGCTGTGCCATATGCTCCAAACGGGCCGTTGTCCATCTCCGGTAATCCCGGTAACCGCCTTCCAGCCGGTATACGCGGATACCCATCAGAGAAAGCACGGTGGAAACCGTCCGGCTGCGCATCCCTCCTCTCCAGCAGAACACCCCTTTTTCCCGGCCAATGCTTTGGAATTCCTTCACCAGTGCGGGAAGCTTGGCAGAGGCAATCTCCAGCCCCCGGTCCTTGGCAGCCTGAACGCTCACCCGGGTGTACAGAGTACCGATTTCCGCCCGTTCCTCATCGTTGAAAAAAGGAATGTTGATGCTGCCGGGAATGGTGCCGTCCCGGAATTCCGACGGGGACCTGACGTCTACTGTGACCAGATCCCCGTTTTTTCTGCGGATAAGCAGATCTTCTACGCTGATGTCCTGAAACACGCCTGCCACTCCTCTACACGACCTGAATTTGTCCGGGATGCTCTGCGGTAACCTGTCCGATCAAATGGGCCTCCACTCCGTCCGCCACCAGCTTCTCCAAAAGCTCCGCACTGTCCGCCTCGTCTACGGCAATCAGAAGCCCACCGGAGGTAACGGCGTCGCATAGAATGTAGCGCCCGATCTGATCCATTTCCTCGGGAAACATCACCGAAGGCTCTACATGCTTGAAATTGTTGCGTGTGCCGCCGGGCACCGATCCGGCTTCCGCCAGCTCTCTGGCTCTTGGCAGGACGGGAACCCGATCGGCTTCGATGCGGATGCCGTTACCACTCCCCTTGGCCATCTCCAGCGCATGTCCCAATAGTCCGAAGCCCGTTACATCCGTACAGGCGTGGACCCGGTAAGGCTCCATAATTTCGGCTGCTTTTTTGTTGAGCGTTGCCATAACCTGGGTAACCCGTGTAATCTCCTCCGGCGATAGCAGATCCTTCTTGATGGAGGTGGTCAGGATCCCCACTCCGATGGGTTTGGTCAGAATCAGGCAATCGCCCGGTTTTGCTCCGGCATTGGTGCGCACCTTGCCGGGATGGACCAAACCTGTTACCGCCAGCCCAAATTTGGGTTCGTTGTCATCGATGGAATGCCCGCCAACCAGCGTCACTCCAGCCTCCCGCATTTTGTCCCCGGCACCCCGCAGAATCTCTGCCAGCACCTGCTTGTCCAGCTTGCTGATGGGAAACGCCACAATGTTCAGCGCCGTCAGAGGTTTGCCCCCCATAGCATAAATATCGCTGATGGCATTAGCGGCCGCCACCTGTCCGAAGGAGTACGGATCATCCACAATCGGCGTAAAAAAATCCACCGTTTGCACCAGCGCCAGCTCATCCGTCAGTCGGTACACGCCGGCATCATCGCTGGTATCGATGCCTACCAGGAGATTCGGGTCCGGCAGGGGAGCCGGCAAGGAGCGGATCACCTGGGACAGGTCCCCGGGACCGATTTTGCAGCCGCAGCCTCCTTTGGTGGAATATGAGGTTAATTTAATGGAATCCATACATGAACAACCCTTTCGCCCCAGGCGGAAATTTTCTTTCGGTAAATCTGATTATGCTGTAATGATAACCCATTTGCTCCTCCAAAATCTATCTAGCAACGTTACTGATCCCTTTTTACCCTATGCCGTAAAAAACGCCGTTCTCCTTCCCGTATATGGGGTTGAAGAGCGGCGTTTTGCGTAAGAAAACAGTCTTATTAAGAAATCAGGTTTTCGGGATTCAGAACTTCCAGCTCCGGAATGACAAAACGGCCGTCCTTGCGGATCAGAACGTCATCAAACCAGATTTCCCCTCCGCCATATTCCGGGCGTTGGATACAAACCATATCCCAGTGGATGGCGGAATGGTTGCCGTTGTATGCCTCGTCATAACATCTGCCCGGAGTGAAGTGGAAGCTGCCGTCGATTTTTTCGTCGAACAGGATGTCCTTCATCGGAGTTTTGATGTACGGATTAACGCCGATGGCGAATTCACCCACATAACGGGCGCCTTCGTCGGTATCCAGAATGCTGTTCAGGCGTTCAGTGTCGTTGGCGGTTGCCTTCACAATTTTGCCGTCCTTAAACTCCAGGAGTACGTTCTCGAAGGTAAAGCCATTGTACGGTGTGGGCGCATTGTACTGCAGGGTGCCGTTGATGCTGTCACGCACAGGAGCGGTATATACTTCGCCGTCCGGAATGTTCATTTCGCCTGCGCATTTGATGGCTCCGATTCCCTTGATGGAGAAGGTAAGATCGGTGCCGGGACCGGTAATCCGGACCTTGTCGGTGCGGTCCATCAGTGCTTTAAGGGAATCCATCGCATCGTTCATTTTGCCGTAGTCCAGCGTGCACACATCGAAGTAGAAGTTTTCGAAGGCTTCTGTGCTCATGTTGGACAGTTGGGCCATGGAAGCGGTCGGGTAACGAAGCACTACCCAGCGGGTTTTCTTCACACGGGTTTCAAAATGAACCGGCGTCTGGTACAGGGCGTTATACTGCTTCAGCTTGTCGGCGGGCACATCGGCCATTTCGGTAATGTTCAGGCTGCCGCGGACGCCGATGTAGCATTGCATCTGCTGCATCTGGAAGTCATCCACCTTGGCCATGGTGGTCAGCTGCTCTTCGGTCCCCTCCAGCACCAGCTGGCGGATGACCTGCTGATCCCGCAGATTTACGAAGGGATTGGCGCCTGCCTTGTACACCTGCTTCACCAGTTCCTTGACCAGCGGATTGTCAATGTTGAAGGCTTCGATCAGAACATTCTCGCCCTTCTGGGCTCTTACGGAATAATGGACCAGCACCTCGGCCAGCCGTGTCAAACGGGGATCTACCATGGGTTGCACCATCCTTTGGATAATTGGTTTATGGGTTATGACATTGCCAGCATCATTGCAGTCTTACTCTTTTAATGCCTCTTCTTCATCCTCATACTCATCCCCATCCGCAAACAGCGGCCCCTCCGCCTGAAAGCCGACGGAAGCCAGATAAAACAATCTGCTTTCCTCGCTGCCGGGATCGTTCATGTCATCCAGCTCCTGAAGCAAAGCCCGGTACCGGGCTAGCCACCCGGCGAACTTCTCCGGCTTAAGATGCACTTCCATCTGCATGGCGATGCGCGGCCAGGCGTCTTTGTTGGCGCTTTGCACCTGGAAGGCCTCCTCCGGAGCCGTTAACGTCCGCAATCTGGCACGGCCCACAGTGTTCAGCGTGAACTCACGGAAGTAATTCTCCACCTCGGTCCGGTGGGGCAACAGCCGCTCCCCCGGCACGAAGCTCCAGGCTACCGCCCGGTAGAACTTTTGGATAATGCCGTTTTTGACTTCGGTTTTGACCACGCGGATAAAGCCGTTCTTCTCCAGCTCCGCCAGATGGTAATGAATCTTGGACCGCGGAAGCGCAAGAAGCTGGGCCAGCTGCTGTCCGGTATACGGCATCTCGATGAGATGGCCCAGAATGGTGGTGCGGAATGGGTCACTTACCGCCTTCAGCTGCTCGTACTCCTCGATGATAAACACAGGGGCCAGCTTCATAGGCGCCTCCTTCCACCGTCCCGGCCAGAGACGGTCAAATATTTTCACTCGTATCATAATATTTGTTTGACCTGTTGTCAATTGACCGTATACCAACTGGTGCTCGATAATCAGTCTTTGTCCCCTCAATCGCCTCATTCGTCACATATGACTCCCACCCTAACGGACTCGAGAGACGTTATATCGCCGAAAAGATTGTCCTGAAAAATCTAACGGACACGAGAGCAGCTATTTCGCCCAACAGACCTGTAAAGGCACACGTTTGGCGGTAATAAAGGCTCTAGTGTCCGTTAGTTTTCAAAAAGGCGGCATTTGGCCGAAATAACGGCGCGGGGGTCCGTTAGCTAGCTGAGCCCGGGGCCAGGACTGTTGAAGTAACCAGCTTTCCGAAGGTTCCGGGGTTCCGGGGTTCCGGGATTCCGGGGTTCCGGGGTTCCGGGGTTCCGGGGTTCCGGGGTTCCGGGGTTCTGGGGGTCCGGGGTTCTGGGGGTCCGGGTTAGCCCCGGGTTCCCTCCCCCGTCAATACCCCTCCTGCACCACCTGGGACAAAAGCTCGTAGGAGCGCAGCCGGGCCTGGTGGTCATAGATTTGACCGGAGGCAATCCATTCATCCGCGCCGGTAAGCTCCTGGATGTACCGCAGCCGTCTCCGCACGGTTTCCTTGTTGCCGATGACAGAATACCGCTGCTGGCTTTCCACCACGGCACGCTCTCTTTCCCCCGGCCAAAGCTCATCCATGGAGTTCACCGGAGGCTCCAGCGGTCCGCCCCCGCCGCGGATCAGACGAAGGAATTGGATCTGCTGGGAGGTGGACAGCCGGTCCGCCTCCTCATCCGTATCGGCAGCGAAGACGTTGATGGCTACCATGGCATGGGGTTTTTCCAGCACCTCCGACGGGGTGAAGCTCAATCGATACAAATCCAGCGCAGGCAATAGATAATCCGGGGCAAAATGGCTGGCAAAAGCAAAGGGCAGACCCAGGCGCCCCGCCAATTCGGCGCTGAACCCGCTAGAGCCCAGGAGCCAGATGGGCACCCGCAGGCCCTTTCCGGGCACGGCCTGCACTCCGACGCTGGTGCCTTCGAAGTAAGAGCGCAGCTCCTCCAGCAGCGCCGGGAAATCCTGGCCCGACGAAGCCAGGCCCCGCCGGATGGCACGGGAGGCCGGCTGGTCGGTGCCCGGCGCCCGGCCAAGACCCAGATCAATCCGTCCCGGATACAGGGACTCCAAGGTGCCGAACTGCTCGGCAATCAGCAGCGGCGCGTGATTAGGCAGCATAATGCCGCCGGAGCCTACCCGGATGCTCGTCGTACCTGCAGCAATGTAACCAATGACCAACGAGGTGGCTGAGCTGGCCACACCCGCCATATTGTGATGCTCCGCCAGCCAATAACGCTTGTATCCCCAGGACTCGGCATGTCTAGCCAAATCCAGGCTGTTATGCAAAGTTTCCGCCACACTGCCGCCCTTCAAAACAGGAGCCAAATCCAACACCGAAACAGGTGTATGATACGCCGCATGTTCAGCTGTTTCCGCCATTTCCGCTCTGCGCCTCCTTTTGATAAATGACCAATACTTTCTTTCATCGAAGTCTCTTATTTAATGAATACCCCACCGAAGGGGATAACCTCCCGCAGAACACGCTTGATCAAACCGTCCTGGCGGTGCTCCTTCTCTAGCTCCGGACCGGCCAGGCTGCCCTGCACCAAGGCTACTCCGCGTCCGGTCATGCTCCAATGGTAATTCATATGCTGGCTGGCCAGATGATTGCCATACACACACAGCTTCAGACTGGCGTTCTCCGGCATAGCCACCACGCAGCGGGCATCCACAAACAGCGGCTCCCGCTCGTCCAGCTCAATTTCATACAAAGGGCCGTAGGTGAGAAGACCCACCAGCCCCTCCCCGGACAGCTTCATTTTCATCCAATCCCGGGTCACCAGCATTTTTTTCAACTGCAGGAGCTTATGCTCCATATGTATGCCTGGAGTATAAAAAAACAGATTGCGGAACTCAAACAGCAAATCGCTGTTGCCTTCAATCGGCAGGGTTTTCAGATAAAAGCCGTGGGGAAGCGCCGTCAGGAATTCGCAGGGGCCGGTCAGGTCCGCCTGGAGCAGCTTCCGTTTGCGGTACATCCCCTTCAGGGTCATAAAACGGTCGGATCTGCCCTGGGGAGCCCCTCTATAGGCGATAATCTGTCCGGGATATAACAAGGATACCCGTTCGCCCGCTCCCAGAAGAAACCGTTCAACCCGGCCGTTTTCGGCATCTCCCGCTTGCTGAGGACCGATGTTCAAAGGGCGCCACCTCCGTTTCCTTCTATATAAGCGCCTTAACCCGCTCTATTAGCGTCTCACCCGGGCACGCATGACATACCGGGCCACCCGGCTGATTCCGAAATATCCGCCCACCAGCAGAACCGCCGTCCAGATGAGACTCTTCACACGGGCTGCCGACCGGGCCCGGGCCTCCTCGGAATCCTTCAGCTCCTCCAGAGTGGCAGCAAGCTGGCGGTTTTGCTCCGCAAGCGCCGCGTTGTCGGTAATGAGCTGCTCCTGGGTTTTGCGGTACTCCTCGGTCAGCTTTTGGGCTTCCTCCGCCCGGCGCCGGGTTTCCTCCAGCTGCTCCACCGTAGCATCGTAGCCGGATTTCATTTCATTATATTGCTCCTTCAGCTTGTCCACTTCGCCAGGCACCTGGAACACATCGCGGACCCGGTCCACCCAACCGGCGTGAGCGGACGGCGGCTCGGCCCCCCACAGTGCCAAACATGCTGCTGCCGCAGCTGCCGCCGCTCCCAGCCGGAGCATCCGGCTTGTTTTGTTCATGGGCTTCCCCTCCTCGGCGCCCGGCTGCATCCATGCAGACCGAAGGTGTATTTTGTCGCTACATGTAGTATACGCGCGTTGGGCTTGAAAGGTTTCCGGCAAGATATTTGTCCTGCCGCTTTGGAAATTGGCCCTTTTTGTATTAGTATGAGTATACGATACTGCAACGCAAGGAGCCACTCAACCAATATGCCTCAAACATTGCCTGAAGATTTTATCCGACAAATGTCAATCCAACTGGGGGATGGGCTGGAGCCCTTCCTGGCCAGCTACGACGCCCCGCGGACCTATGGTTTGCGGGTTCAGCCCCATAAGATTCAACCCGGCAGCCCGCTGCAGGAACGGCTTGCCGCCCTGTTCGGCTTGGAGCCGGTGCCCTGGTGTCCCACCGGCTTTTATTACCGGGAGGATTCCCGGCCGGGCAAACACCCCTTCCATGCCGCGGGCCTGTATTACCTCCAGGAACCCAGCGCCATGTCCTCGGCGGAGCTGCTTTCCCCGCAGCCGGGGGAGACGGTGCTGGATCTGGCCGCCGCACCGGGGGGCAAATCCACCCAGCTGGCTGCCAAGATAGGACCTGAAGGCCTGCTGGTGGCCAATGAAATCCATCCGGCCCGGTCATTGATCCTCGCGGAGAATATCGAGCGGATGGGCGCCGCTAATACGGTAGTGGTCCAGTCTCCGCCGGACAGGCTGGCCCAGCGTTTTCCCCGCTTCTTCGATAAGATCATGCTGGACGCCCCCTGCTCCGGAGAGGGAATGTTCCGCAAGGATGAAACGGCGCAAAAGGAATGGTCGCCTGATCATGTGGACATGTGCGCCGCCAGACAGCTGGATATCTTCCGCTATGCTCTGGCTATGCTCAAAAACGGGGGCGCTATTGCCTACTCCACCTGTACCTTCAACCGCAAGGAAAATGAGGAGCTCATAGAGGCTGTCCTGCAGGAATATCCGGGACTTACCCTCCTCCGCACCGAACGGCTCTGGCCCCACAAAGTCAAAGGGGAGGGCCATTTTGTCGCTGTCCTCCGGCTGGATGGGGAAGAGGCGGAGGAGCTGGAGAGCCGCAAAACCGCAAAGTCAAAGCGGCAGGATAAACCGGCTGTGCCATCCGCCCAAACGGCAGAGGCGTGGAAGCTTTTCCGGGAATTTGCAGAAACGGTGTTCACCTCGAAGGAGCTGCTCCCACCGGGAGAACCTATACTCTTCGGGGAACAGCTGTATTGGCTCCCTTCCGGGCGGGAGGGACGCTTCCGCAGCACCTTGCTTACAGGGCTAAAATCCCCGAGGCCCGGCCTGCATCTGGCCACCATCCGCAAAAAACGGGTGGAACCCGCCCACGCCCTTGCGCTGGCCATGCCGGCTTCCAATTTCCGGCAGACAGTCAGCCTATCGGCTGAGTCGCCGGAGCTGGCCGCTTACCTCCGGGGGGAGGTCCTTCCGACGCCTGCTGATTTGCCTGACGGCTGGGTACCCGTATGTGTGGAAAATTACCCCTTGGGCTGGGCCAAATGTGCTGCCGGCCAGCTCAAAAACCATTATCCCAAGGGGCTCCGTTCCCGCTAAACTGACGGAGTCCACCCGCCTTTTGATGCACGTAAGGATTTTTACCCTTTCGCAATTTCCTTAACCAATATCAGGCAGCGGCATAAGGGATTCCATAATTTATGCGTTGTTCCTGGGCATTCCCCCCCTTATACTGGGTCTACCGGCGAGAAGCCAGTCCAACAAGGGAGGAATCGGATTATGAATAAACGACTTCAGCAGACTGCCCTAGGCGTTGTCCTTCTTTTGGGCGCCCTGGCTCCGGCCCATGCTTTTGCCGCTACCGAATCCGTCTCTGCCACTGCCGCCGTTTCGGCCAAAACCACTGTTGCCGATAAGATTATTGCTTCCGGCAGCAAATACCTGGGAACACCCTATCTGTATGGTGCAGACCCGTCCCAAACCAACAACTTTGACTGCTCCTCCTTTACCTTCCGGGCCTTTATCGAGAACGGCATCAATCTGCCGCGCTCCTCCAATGACCAGATGAAAGAAGGTTTTGCGGTTACCATGGCTACAGCCCAGCCGGGAGACCTTCTGTTCTTCCGGGATACCACCTATCCGGACAGAGCGGGCCACGTGGGGATATACCTGGGCAATAACCAAATGCTGCACGCATCGGCGAGCAAAGGTGTGACCATCACCTCATTGTCCACACCGTATTGGCAAAACCGATTTATGGCTGTGAAGAGAGTCATTCCAATGACCTACACCGTCCAAAGCGGCGATACCATGTGGAAAATCAGCCAGACGACCGGCATTTCCCTGAATAGTCTTCGCACATGGAACTGGAAATCCGTCAAAAACGATGCACTGATGCCGGGAGCGCAGCTGTACATTTCCAACCCGGATCTTCTTATGGGGGATGCCTCTAAGGAAATGCCCCGGTATACCGTACAAAGCGGGGATACCCTCTGGAGCATCAGCCAAAAGCTCTCCGTGACGGTGGATATGCTGAAGGGTTACAACGGCCTGTCTACAGCCGACATTTATCCCGGCCAGATTCTGAAGCTGAATAAATAATTCCATCCACTCTATAAGCAAAAGCCGCGGACCGCTTCCGGTAGGAAGCGCCGCGGCTTTTTTTAATGAAACGGCTCGTTTTCGAACACCACTTCATCAATTGGCTTGTTCCGGGCAAGCATGGTGAAGCTGATCCGGTTATAGTTCTTCTCTTTATCCAGCTCCTGCATAATCAGGGCAGCGATCCGCTCCCGCTCAACGGACTGAACGGAAGAATCCCGGAAGTCGATAAAGCCGGACAGTTGCTTGCGGCTGATGTCTACTGTGGCGGTGCCTATAGGATGGGTCTTGTGACGGTCGTAAATTTCATACGTCAGCATATCCTGATCGTCCCGGGCTAGAGTGACACGGTAGTCCTGTTCGGTTCTTTGGCCTGCATTGCTTCCGGTGAAATCCGCGTTATCCGTCAGATCCTCCTGGGCATAATCTGCAGTCTCCAGAATCGTTCCTTCATACCGGTGGTTCAGCCGGAATCCATCCAGCACACGGTCCTCCAGCTCATCGGCAATGTAGTCGGCCAAGGTGTCCATCTCCTCGGTTCCCGGATCGAACATCCAATGCACATCGGCCACAAGCCCGCCTCCGGTCTCACGGATAATCAGCTCCGCCACCCACTCCCGGCCTTCATCATAGACATGATACTCCGATTGACTTGCTGCAGTCCGGGTGGGGACAAGCTCGTAGAAGACCGGGTCCTCTTCATTGTCATCCTCATCCGCATAACCCATTTCCGCATCGTCCATCCGGAAGGTTTCCGGCTCATAGATATCCCAATCGCCCAACCCGTCCTCGTCATCGGATACCCAAATCACCTCAGGCTCATCCTCATACAGATGAATAGGCTCTTCCGTTTCCCTCTGCCAGGTATCTCCGGACAGAATGTGATGATAGCTGCCCATCGTAACGACAGCTTCATAATCCTCTATGTCCAAAGCACCGGCCAGGTCCCGGATATGGCGATCCACAAACAGGTTGACCTGCTCGGCTTCCCTTCCGTCCAGATGATCCGTCTCCAGCTGCACGGCGCCGGAAAGCCTATCCCCCTCCCGGTAGACCAGCATCAGGGTCCCGGCAAAACGGCCGTTCACTACAATATCACTGACTTCTCCGCCCGCCGTTTTCAGATCCGGCCTGAGCACCACTTCTGCCATGGAGCATCGCCTCCAGCTCGTTATCGGTATTCCTCCATTAAAGAATGCCTACACTGCCCAATTTCTATTCACCCGGGCAAACGTCTAAGACGGCGGAGTTCCCTGCGCATATGATACATTAGACCGACAGACATCAGGGAATAAGAGATACGAATCCTGCCAAGACCGCGCAATGATCGCAAATGAACCAATACAGTCGGTACATTAACCCTAGGAGGAATCATCATGAGCGCAGTAGGCGGCGGCTTCACAACTACAGGTGTTATCCTGGTTCTCTTCATTCTTCTGGTCATCGTTTCCCGTCCGTTCATCTACTAATCCGGCTGGGTTAATCCGATGAGTCTCTGACAGCTTACGGAAATTGCCTTCCCCAAAAAGGAGGCGCCTGTGCGGACGAGATGGTCCTTGCCTGTCAAACCCGTCTGTGCAGCGCCAAAAAAGAACGCCATTCCCCCAGGAAGGCGTTCTTTTTTGTATGTATTGGAAGCGTTCCCGAAGGGTGCCGTTTACTAATTTCCCAGCACATATTCTTCAAGAATGCGGCGCACTGCCTCCTCATTATTGGAGACCGTTACAAGGTCAGCAGCCTCTTTTACCTTAGACGGTGAGTTGGCTACGGCAATGCCCAAGCCGGCGAATTCCAGCATGGCGATATCATTATAATAATTGCCTACGGCCAGCACCTGCTCCCGGGGGACAGCCAGGCTTTCCGCCAGCTTCTTCAACGCGTTTCCCTTGGTTGCTTCGGGATGCATCACATCCACGAAGAAATCTCCGCTGCGGATAGGAGACATCTCACAACCAATCTGCGGCCATTCCGCCTCCAGCCGGTCCATTTGCTCCATGGTGCCGAACATGGTGAATTTTTGGACTGGCTCCTGCAGCAACACCACATCCTCCACCCGGTTGGGGCGGATGCCGTACTTCACATACATATCCTGCTCCCGGGGGGTAATCCGGTCAATATACATCTCGAAGGCGGTGTTGGCATCATAATGGATGCCGGTGCTGCGGCAATACTCCACAAGACCCGCCAAATCATGCATGTGGTAAGCGAAGCTGTGAATCAGGCGCTTGTCCTCCGACATCACCGTAGCGGCGCCGTTATGGGCAATCAGGACTCCCTGGAAGCCAAGCTCCTCCATTAGATAAAAGGAATTGCTGGGCCCTCTTCCGGTGCACAGCACAATGGTGGCCCCGGCCTCATGGGCGAGCCGGACGGCCTCCTTGGTACCATCGGTCAGCTGATGCTCATCATTCAACAGGGTGCCGTCTACGTCAAGGGCAATCAAGCGGTAAGGCTGATCCATCTTTCGCATCTCTCCTCCTGCGGGATGTATGCCTATAAGTACGACACCTTCCCTTTTTCTTAAAATGGGACAATTTTTCTATTCCGGTCTCAAGCCCGTAAGCTCTTCCTCCGTCAGCTCCCGGTAAGCGCCCAACGCCAAGGTGTGGTCCAACGAGAGGGAGCCCATGCTGATCCGCTTCAGATAGACGACCTTCTTGTCCACAGCCTCGAACATACGCTTAACCTGATGGAATTTCCCCTCCATAATGGTCAGCTCGATCCGCGCCTCTGTCCCTGCACCACCGGGCTCGAGAATGTTCAATTGGGCGGGCAGGGTGACATAGCCGTCGTCCAGCCGGACACCTTCACGGAAGGCCTCAGCATCCTCCGCGCCTACCGGGCCGCCGGATACCCGGGCGAAGTAGGTTTTCGGGACATGCTTCTTGGGCGAAAGCAGCTCGTGGGCTAGCTTGCCGTCATTGGTCAGCAGAAGCAAACCCTCTGTATCCTTATCCAGCCTGCCTACCGGAAATAAATCAAAATGGCTGTATTCCCCGCCGATAAGATCCAGCACAGTAGGATCACGGGTGTCCTCCGTTGCGGAGACATAGCCGGGAGGCTTGTGCAGCATCAGGTATACGAATTCCCGGTAAACCACCTTTTCTCCGTCCACCAAAACCTCATCCTGCTCCGGATTAACCTGCTGCCCGCTGTCCTTGGCTTTTTTGCCGTTGACCTGAACCCCGCCGCGCTTAACCAGAAGCTTGATTTCGCTTCTCGTCCCGTAGCCGGAATGGGCCAGAAGCTTGTCCAGCCGCATGGTTTGTTTCACTATACCCATCTCCATCCTGCAGGATATTCATTCTTCAGCATCCCCTGGTTCCATTTGCCCCAGCCCAGAGGAAACCGGTCCACACATACCAGCACATAACCCTTGGAGGAGACGCCGCCGGAGCATTCCAGCTCCGCCTCCGCTACCTCCAGGGTTTCTCCCTTCAGGTAGCGGATCACCCGGGACGAGTCCTGGGGCAAAGCTAATACCCGCCGGGCATCACCGCGGCTTAATCCCATAGCCAGAGCATGGGAGGGTTCGAAGCGCCCGCGCTTCAGCTCACCAGCATACCAGCCGGGCCGGTAGATCTTTAGCTCCGCCACAGGCGGACTTCCCGCTGCGGCCAAATATAACCGCTCCCCGAACATAACCGGCGTTCCCGGCAGCGGCTGCGTCAGGTTATCCTTGACGAATTGCTCCCAAGGAGTCAAATCCGGCGCTGTTGTCCGGGCAGGTGCGGAGCCCTTGCGCCCCTTCGCAGGTTTGCTTTCCAGACGGACCGGTTCCGGTTCCGAGGCAACGGGAGTAGCGTCCTTTTCCAGGACTACGGCAAAATGCCCCTCCCCCTTAATCCGGTGGGGCCACAGCCGCACAGCACCGGCCGTTTGCTCCTCTGCCTCATCAGGCGTGTCCGCGCCTCTGGTTTGCGCCGCCCAATCCGGCCGCCCGGGAACAAAACCGTGAGCCGCCGGAGCAGGCACCACACGGAAGCCGGTATGCTGCCGCAGGAACTCAGCGATCATACTTTCATTTTCCTCCGGGGAAAAGGTGCAGGTGGAGTACACCAAACGCCCTCCCGGAGCCAGCATCGCCGCCGCGTCCCGCAGAATCTCCGCCTGCATGCCCATACAGACAGCGACGGAGTGTTTCTCCCATTGGCGGATCATATCCTCATCCTTGCGGAACATGCCTTCCCCGGAACAAGGGGCATCCACCAGAATTTTATTGAAGGCCTCCGGCCAACGCGCCGCCAGCCGGTCCGGCGTTTCATGGGTCACCATGGCATTGCGGATGCCTGCCAGCTCCACATTTTTCGTTAATGCCTTCACCCGGTCCAGGCTGTTGTCATTGGCGACAAGCCATCCCTGGCCCTGCAGCTTGCCTGCCAGCTGGGTGGTTTTGCCTCCGGGAGCGGCACACAGGTCCAGCACCCGGTCTCCCGGCTGCACGTCCAGAAGCTCTGCCGGAATCATGGCGCTGGGCTCCTGGATATAGTACATCCCGGCATGGTAGTAGGGATGTTTGCCCGGCCTTGCGCTTTCTTCATAATAATAGCCCGTCGGGCACCACGGAACAGGCGCAAGTCTATAGGGCGCCAGCTCCAGGAGTTCCTCCGCCGCCAGCTTCAGCGGATTGCTCCGCAGACCGTAATACCGCTCTTGGCCGAACGAGGCCAGGTACGCCTGGTACTCCTCTTCCCCCAACAGGAGGCGCATCTTCATGCGGAACGCTTCCGGTAAATGGTTGTCCATCTCATCTCACTCTTTTCTTTAAAAAGGAAGCCCGCTTTCATTTGCCAACCCCGAATGGTTCTATGCTATACTATACCAAGAATAAGAGTCAATAACTTGACCAAAGGAACCTTGCAGAGGAGGCGCGTAAACATTGAAGAAGATGATTATATTTCTGGGTATTATTCTTGGTGCGTTTGTTATCCTGTTCTTCGTCAATAAAGCTTCCCTCAAGGCCAAGGACAACAATGTTTATGGTGTCCCTGCATCCCAGTTGAACTCCATGACCGTCAAGCAGCTGGACAATCCCAATTACCAGAACATCATATTGCCCGCTGACCTGACCCAGAAGCTGGCCGATAAAGCCAGTTTGTTCGTCTACTTCTTCTCCCCCACCTGCGTCCACTGTGTCGCTACCACCCCTCATTTAGTACCGTTGACCAAGGAACTGGGTGTGGATATGAAGATGTACAATGTGCTGGAATTTACGCAGGGCTGGTCGGATTACAAGCTGCAATACACCCCTACTTTGGTTTATTACAAGGACGGCCAGGAGGTGGACCGCATTGAAGGCGGCTTCTCCATGGAAAAGAACAAACCGTCTGCCGAGTCCTACGAAAAGTTTAAGGCCTTCCTCAACAAATACAAAGGCTCGTAAAATGACAAACACCGGATACCTGACAGAGGCGTTTTACCCTCTCTGGCGGTCCGGTGTTTTTTTGTGTGCTGGCCGCTGCCGCTGGGAGCACGCTGCCGATTGAATCTGGGTTTTCTCTTCTGGCGATGGCTCGTTGAGCCATGGGTGACCCTAACGAATCTTAGCCACGCTATTTTGCCAATTTGGCTATATTCCCGATCCTAGCTAAGATGAACGTAAACAAAGGGCAGCCCTCCAAATTGCTACTGTCGTAGGTTAAAATGGAAAGTGACCACCACCCATTTC
>NZ_JBJURJ010000032.1:0-1339 GCF_046098205.1 Paenibacillus mesotrionivorans
GGTTAAGCCCTCGACCGATTAGTATTCGTCAGCTCCATGTGTTGCCACACTTCCACCCCGAACCTATCTACCTCGTCGTCTTCAAGGGGTCTTACTAAATTGGGAAATCTCATCTTGAGGGGGGCTTCACGCTTAGATGCTTTCAGCGCTTATCCCGTCCGCACGTAGCTACCCAGCTATGCTCCTGGCGGAACAACTGGTACACCAGCGGTGCGTCCATCCCGGTCCTCTCGTACTAAGGACAGCTCCTCTCAAATTTCCTGCGCCCGCGACAGATAGGGACCGAACTGTCTCACGACGTTCTGAACCCAGCTCGCGTACCGCTTTAATGGGCGAACAGCCCAACCCTTGGGACCTACTTCAGCCCCAGGATGCGATGAGCCGACATCGAGGTGCCAAACCTCCCCGTCGATGTGGACTCTTGGGGGAGATAAGCCTGTTATCCCCAGGGTAGCTTTTATCCGTTGAGCGATGGCCCTTCCATTCGGAACCACCGGATCACTAAGCCCGACTTTCGTCCCTGCTCGACTTGTAGGTCTTGCAGTCAAGCTCCCTTATGCCTTTGCACTCTGCGAATGATTTCCAACCATTCTGAGGGAACCTTTGGGCGCCTCCGTTACACTTTAGGAGGCGACCGCCCCAGTCAAACTGCCCGCCTGACACGGTCCCTTACCCGGTTTCACGGGTAGAGGTTAGAATCTAGATACGATCAGGGTGGTATCCCAACGGTGCCTCCACCGAAGCTGGCGCTCCGGTTTCACTGGCTCCCACCTATCCTGTACAGATCGTACCCAAATCCAATATCAAGCTGCAGTAAAGCTCCATGGGGTCTTTCCGTCTTGTCGCGGGTAACCTGCATCTTCACAGGTATTAAAATTTCACCGGATCTCTCGTTGAGACAGCGCCCAAGTCGTTACGCCATTCGTGCGGGTCAGAATTTACCTGACAAGGAATTTCGCTACCTTAGGACCGTTATAGTTACGGCCGCCGTTTACTGGGGCTTCGGTTCACAGCTTCGGATTGCTCCTAACCGCTCCCCTTAACCTTCCAGCACCGGGCAGGCGTCAGCCCGTATACTTCGCCTTGCGGCTTCGCACAGACCTGTGTTTTTGCTAAACAGTCGCTTGGGCCTTTTCACTGCGGCCCCCTCGAGCTATTCACTCTACCGGGGCACCCCTTCTCCCGAAGTTACGGGGTCATGTTGCCGAGTTCCTTAACGAGAGTTCTTCCGCGCGCCTTAGAATTCTCTTCTTGCCTACCTGTGTCGGTTTCCGGTACGGGCACCTTCGCCTGGCTAGAGGCTTTTCTTGGCAGCGTGAGTACAGGACCTTCGGGTACT
>NZ_JBJURJ010000032.1:1349-2938 GCF_046098205.1 Paenibacillus mesotrionivorans
TTTCCCCTCCCCATCACAGCTTGACCTTACGGTGGGCGGATTTGCCTACCCACCAGTCTTGCTGCTTAGACGAGCACTTCCATCCGCTCGCGTCCTTGCCCTCCTGCGTCACCCCATTGCTCATAACGGCTTACGGTGGTACAGGAATTTCTACCTGTTGTCCTTCGACTACGCCTTTCGGCCTCGCCTTAGGTCCCGACTAACCCTGAGTGGACGAGCCTTCCTCAGGAACCCTTAGGCTTTCGGCGGATCAGATTCTCACTGATCTTTTCGTTACTTATACCGGCATTCTCACTTGTATGCAGTCCACTAGTCTTCTCAGTCTAGCTTCGACCCGCATACAACGCTCCCCTACCCATGCACTTACGTGCAAGCCATAGCTTCGGTGGCGTGTTTAGCCCCGTTACATTTTCGGCGCAGAGTCACTCGACCAGTGAGCTATTACGCACTCTTTCAATGGTGGCTGCTTCTAAGCCAACATCCTGGTTGTCTGTGCAACTCCACATCCTTTCCCACTTAACACACACTGGGGGACCTTAGCTGATGGTCTGGGCTGTTTCCCTTTTGACAACGGATCTTAGCACTCGCTGTCTGACTCCCGGTGACCTGTTCATGGCATTCAGAGTTTGACGGGACTTGGTAACCCTTGGCGGGCCCCTCACCCCATCAGTGCTTTACCTCCACGACAGTCACACCGAGGCTAGCCCTAAAGCTATTTCGGGGAGAACCAGCTATCTCCGAGTTCGATTGGAATTTCTCCCCTACCCCCAACTCATCCCCGGCTTTTTCAACAGACGTGGGTTCGGGCCTCCAGTGCGTGTTACCGCACCTTCACCCTGGTCAGGGGTAGATCACACGGTTTCGGGTCTACGCCTACATACTTAAAGTCGCCCTATTCAGACTCGCTTTCGCTACGGCTCCGCCTCTTCAGCTTAACCTCGCATGTAAACGTAACTCGCCGGTTCATTCTACAAAAGGCACGCCATCACCCATTAACGGGCTCTGACTTCTTGTAAGCGCACGGTTTCAGGTTCTATTTCACTCCCCTTCCGGGGTGCTTTTCACCTTTCCCTCACGGTACTGCTTCACTATCGGTCGCCAGGGAGTATGTAGCCTTGGCAGATGGTCCTGCCGGATTCCGACGGGGTTTCCCGTGCCCCGCCGTACTCAGGATCCGTCTAGGCATACGTAAAGTTTAGGCTACAGGGCTTTTACCTCATATAGCGGGCCTTTCCAGACCTCTTCGCCTACTCTACTTTTGCCATGTTGACGTCCTACAACCCCAAGGGACAAGTCCCTTGGTTTGGGCTAGTCCCCGTTCGCTCGCCGCTACTAAGGGAATCACTGTTGTTTTCTTTTCCTCCAGGTACTTAGATGTTTCAGTTCCCTGGGTGTGCCTTCAACCACCTATGAATTCAGTGGAAGATTCATGAGGTTCACTCATGAGGGTTTCCCCATTCGGAAATCCCCGGATCAAAGCCTGCTTACGGCTCCCCGAGGCGTATCGTCGTTCGCTACGTCCTTCTTCGGCTCCTGGCGCCTAGGCATCCTCCGTGCGCTCTTATTCGCTTAACCAGCTTGCATAAGCA
>NZ_JBJURJ010000033.1:0-2036 GCF_046098205.1 Paenibacillus mesotrionivorans
CCGTGGTGTAGAGGCCTAACATGCCTGCCTGTCACGCAGGAGACCGCGAGTTCGAATCTCGTCGGCTCCGCCATTTTAACTTCATATGCGGTCGTGGCGGAATTGGCAGACGCGCTGGATTCAGGTTCCAGTGGACTAATACTCCGTGGAGGTTCGAGTCCTCTCGACCGCACTAAAGCACTGCAGAAGAGGCTGTCCCGAAGGTCATGAAGATGACTGGGGGATAGCCTCTTTTTCATACCCTGCAGGATTGGGCGCTTAATAAAATGAAGTATAATGCCCCAGAGCCAAGCGGCCTTGGGGCATTATGTGGTTTTTCATTTGTTTTTATGTTGCAAAATACTTATAAACAATATCTATTGTTGCATTTATCAATCTTTCTCTATTCATTTCATTTTTCCCGAAAACAATTCTGTCAACAGTTGCTGAAATCAGGTCAAAGGTGGCAATTGCAGCTGCTTCTATATCTTCTGATTTAAGATCATTTTTTAGCTGTATAAAATAACCGATGGTTGCCTGCAAGGTGTGTCTTTTTTGTTCCTCCAGGACTTCAGCAACCTTTGGATTATAATAAGATAGTACATTTAATTCCCGGTTCAGCTCCTTGGATTCTTCATGTACTTTAATAAGATTTTCGATAAGAGCACGTAGCCATGCTTTGTTGTCTGTTTTTAATAGGTCAAGGTTACTGGTGACTTCATTTTTAGCCAACGCAAATTTGTCGTGATATCTGTCCAGTACTTCCAGAAAAATGGTGTCCTTGTCCTTAAAGTAAGAATAGAGGCTTCCGATTGAAACTTCTGCTCTCTGAGCAATTTCATTCGTTGTAGTGTTATAGTATCCTTTCTCACAAAACAACTGAAGAGCGGAACTGAGTATTTTGTCTTTCATGCCGATGCTTCGTAATTGTTTCGGTTTACGGATTGATTTATTTGGTTTTGCCAGGTTTTTAGGCATCATTTCCATCCACTCCTGTTGAGCATTTAGATATGGAACTGCCCCCAAAGCCGAGCATTTTTGTCCCTGGTTATGACAAGGTTAAGAGTTCCATAATTTATGGTAGGATGCTGAACCTATTTTGTCAACAAAAACATAAGTAATTACTCATATTTCCGTTGACAAATAAAGGGTAAGAGAATAACATAACTAATATGAGTAATTACTCGCGTTATAATAAGGTTTAATATGAAAAACAAAAACAGAAAAAAAGGAAGTGGACGAAGAAAGATGATTTTTATATTAACGTGGGTGGCGGGTCTTGCTATCGGTTTAATTACAGCAATTTTCAATCCCAATATAGATACGTTCAAAGAATTTTGTACTAACCTTTTGTTTTATCAATTAACGGTATCCATTTCACTTTCGGGATTAATCGGATTCTGGGGACATGTCTTTAAATCTGACATGATTGCCGATCAAATAGGCTGGAGTAAAGGCAGTCCATTTCAGAAGGAGCTTGGTTATGCTGAACTTGGTTTTGCCATTGCTGGAATCATGTGCATTTGGTACGGCAAGGAATTCTGGCTTGCAACAATTGTCCTTGTAACACCATTATTTATTTTAGCCGGCATTAACCATATACGGGAAATGGTCGTTAATAAAAATATCCATCCTCACAATGCAATAACTTCAATTCCGGATTTATTGATGCCGCTATCATGGATTTTTTTGTGGATTTGCTCGAAATAAAAGAAGGGATTCGTTCATGCAGTTTTTTCGCCACCAGGTGAATGGTGACCCATTACCATTTCGCGTAATATAGGCACTTTTTTTGATCCAACCTTCCACTCTAACTTCATATGCAATCGTGGCGGAATTGGCAGACGCGCTGGATTCAGGTTCCAGTGGACCCCAGGCGACTTCGTTAGCTCCGGTTTTTTTAACAATGGCTACGGTTTTTGTAACGAATCTCAGCAACGTTATATCCTCCGTTCGCCCCCCTTTTTCTGTTCTAGCTATGATGAACGTAAACAAAGGGCAGCCCTCCAAATTGCTACTGTCGTAGGTTAAAATGGAAAGTGACCACCACCCATTTC
>NZ_JBJURJ010000035.1:0-1333 GCF_046098205.1 Paenibacillus mesotrionivorans
TGGTTGTTACTTCACGATGATTTTTTTGAGTACCTGTGCTTCCTTTGGCGGCCTGTCCACTACTTGTCGTCCTCTCGACGTTCGGGTGGGCTTCCTGTGTAAGGCCTCTTGGAACACTTTCCACTGGGCATGAGCGTAGATCCGAATCCATTGCAGCACGTCCCATACGGTTTTGGATGTTTGTGTCCGCAAGTGGATTAGCCTGCACAAGGCAAAGGCAATGAGAGCCAAGTACATTTGGTTCCAGATGCCCTCGGGCGAGTAGCTGAACACTTGGATTAGCCGTAAATGCTGTTTCATCCACTTGAAAAAAAGTTCAATGAGCCAGCGCTGCTTATATATCTGTGCGATTTCTACTGCGCTTCGGTTCCAGCAATTGGTCACCACATGGTAACACCGTCCATGTTCATCCTCGAAGACCACAAGCCGTACCGGAACCTTGCACTTATTCAGGATGACCTTTTGGTCGAAGGTGATGAAGGACTTGTCAGCCTTGGAAATTCGGTAATCCCGTCTGACGATCCATCGGGTACTTTCCCGGATGCGGCACACAAACAACAGGTTCTGCTCCGTCCATTTCTCAAAGTGCTCGTGTTTTTGGTAGCCGCGATCCATGACATGAATCGCATCGGGATGGGTCACCAACTCGACTGCGACTTCTGTTTCATTCACATCGGCAGTAGAGGCAATGATGCGATCCGGAAAAACGGTTGGCGAACGGTCCACTACCACACGCGTATGCATTTTGACTCCCTGCTTGCTTGACGAGCAATAAGCCCAGCCAGACAGATGCAGCGGCAATTTCAACTCTGTGGCATCCACCAAGCATAATTTTCCTAGAGCCCTCGGGGATTTCCCCTGCTGAAGGGCTTGAATTTGCTTCACTAAACCGACAAACAAGGCTTGCAGGGAAGAGGTGCAGAGTTTCGGTGTTTTCCGAGACAACGCGGAAGCGCTGATGGATTTGAGCTTTGTCAGTTTGCGCAAGGTCTTATGGGCATGGAGTTGTTCGGCGATTTGCTTGTAGGATCGTAAGTTTAAGAGCTGACCGACAACGTGCAACTGGATGGTCGAGCCGACAAACAATTGTTTCGCTCGATGATCATCCAGATCGGAACGATACTGGCCTATGTCCAGGAGACGAAGGCATTGACAAAGGGTAGACAAATTCGATATGTTATCCATGAGGGCTCCTTTTGTAAGGGGGATGGATAACGCGCCATCCTTCTACATTAGGAGTTTTTTTCAGGTTTGACCAGGTGACAACGTTCAAATTAACCCATATTTAGGAATATTGGATAATTCCATGTTAGGTTTGACGCATCGCTAGTGC
>NZ_JBJURJ010000036.1:0-1000 GCF_046098205.1 Paenibacillus mesotrionivorans
GATGAACGTAAACAAAGGGCAGCCCTCCAAATTGCTACTGTCGTAGGTTAAAATGGAAAGTGACCACCACCCATTTCAGAGCTACATAGCAAAGGAGAGCTGTTACTATGCATTCTACCACAAAATTTATCGGTTTGGATGTCTCGAAAGAAACCATCGCCGTTGCCATTGCTGAAGTCGGCCAAGAAGCCCCCCGGTATTGGGGAACCATTCCTCATACGCCGGCAGCACTACGCAAGCTCATTCGTACTCTAGGTCCAGCCGAAACCCTTTCTTTTTGTTATGAGGCTGGTCCGACCGGCTACGAAACCTATCGTCTTCTTCACGCTATGGGGGCGCACTGCGTTGTCATCGCTCCTTCGCTTATGCCCCGACGCCCCGGTGACCATGTAAAGACCGATCGTCGAGACGCCGAACAGTTAGCCCGCTTGTTTCGGGCAGGCGAATTAACGGCGGTTTATGTACCGGAACGCGAAGATGAGGCCCTGCGTGAATTAGTCCGTGCTCGAGAGTCGGCCCGGGAAGATGCGCATCGTCATCGCCAACGGATCTTGAAGTTCCTGTTGCGCTATCAAGTCGAACAGCCAGATACCCTAAAGCGCCGCTGGACGAAAAAGTATCGCGTGTGGTTGAGCCAACTGAGCTTCCCCTTTGTCTCGATGCAAGTTGCGTTTACGGAAATGCTTCATGCGCTAGAGGAAGTGGAGCAGCGGGTCAAGCGCCTGGAGCAAGCCCTGCTGGAACAAGCCGCCACTGGAACAAAGGCACCCTTGATTCAAGTGCTGCAGTCCCTACGCGGCGTCGGGCTGTTAACGGCCATCACCCTTGCCGCTGAAATCGGATCGTTTGCCCGATTTCGTTCTCCTGCCCAACTGATGGCGTATTTAGGTCTGGTGCCTCGAGAACACTCCAGTGGACTGAGCACCCGCCGAGGGGGAATGACCAAAGCAGGCAATGGCCGGCTTCGCCGGAGCCTCATCGAATCCGCCTGGAGTTACCG
>NZ_JBJURJ010000037.1:0-772 GCF_046098205.1 Paenibacillus mesotrionivorans
CGCATACGCCTGCTGCGTTACGAAAACTCATCCGTGCTCTGGGCTCCGTCGAAACCCTTTCTTTTTGTTATGAGGCGGGTCCAACGGGCTACGAAACTTATCGCCTTCTTCGGTCCATGGGGGCCCAGTGCGTGGTCATTGCTCCGTCGCTTATGCCCAAACGCCCCGGTGACCATGTCAAGACCGATCGCCGGGATGCCGAACAATTAGCTCGTTTGTTTCGGGCAGGCGAATTGACCGCCGTTTACGTCCCCGAGCGGGAGGATGAGGCATTGCGTGAGTTGGTTCGAGCTCGGGAGGCGGCGATGGAGGATGCTCACCGTCAGCGCCAGCGCATTTTAAAGTTTCTCCTGCGTCATCAGATCGAGCAGCCCGCTACCCTGAAGCGTCGCTGGACCAAGAAGTATCGCGTGTGGTTAGGCCAGCTGACGTTCCCTTTTGCCACGATGCAAGTGGCGTTTACCGAAATGCTTCATGCTCTGCAGGAAGTGGAGCAGCGGATCCAGCGCTTGGAGCACGCTCTGC
Source organism: Paenibacillus mesotrionivorans (assembly GCF_046098205.1). Lineage (NCBI taxonomy): Bacteria > Bacillati > Bacillota > Bacilli > Caryophanales > Paenibacillaceae > Paenibacillus > Paenibacillus mesotrionivorans. The sequence goes on from NZ_JBJURJ010000037.1 coordinate 526, forward strand.
TGGAGCAAGCCGCTACGGGAACGAAAGCGGAGCTCATCCAAGTCTTGCAATCGCTGCGCGGTGTTGGGCTGTTGACGGCCATGACCATCGCGGCCGAAATCGGATCCTTTGCCCGCTTCCGTTCGCCTGCCCAACTCATGGCGTATTTGGGTCTGGTGCCCCGGGAACATTCCAGCGGACCACGTACCTGCAGAGGGGGAATGACCAAAGCAGGCAATGGCCGGCTTCGCCGGAGCCTCATCGAATC
>NZ_JBJURJ010000038.1:0-747 GCF_046098205.1 Paenibacillus mesotrionivorans
GAATACAAGAAGGGCGCAGCAGGCGCCTGGTCGGAGGTAACCGGCAGCAGCGTGACCGGACTTGCCCCGGACACGTACTACGTGCGGGTAAAAGCAACCGCGACTACCTTCGCGTCGGCCGAGCAAAGTGTAACAGTTAACGCCTATACATTAGTGAAGGAAGCTACTCCGCAAGCGGGAATCGACTATAGCGCAGAGCAGCTGACGGGACTGACAGCAGGTGCCGGATATACCGTAAACGGGGAAGCCGTTACGGCAAATGTCGACGGCAAGCTGGCGATTGACAGCAATTGGCTGGGCACCACGCTAAGTATCGTGAAGCCAGGCAATGGAACCACAACGGAGGACAGCGCAGCGCAAACGCTGGACGTGCCTGCCCGTGAGACAGCGCCAAACAGCGTGGGCAAGACCGATGAAACGGCGTTGCATGCCGCCAATGGAACATTGACCGGGTTGAGCACCGGGATGGAATACAAGAAGGGCGCAGCGGGTGCCTGGTTGGAGGTAACCGGCAGCGAAGTGACGGGGTTGGCCCCGGACACGTACTACGTGCGGGTAAAAGCAACCGCGACTACCTTCGCGTCGGCCGAGCAAAGTGTAACAGTTAACGCCTATACATTAGTGAAGGAAGCTACTCCGCAAGCGGGAATCGACTATAGCGCAGAGCAGGTGACGGGACTGACAGCAGGTGCCGGATATACCGTAAACGGGGAAGCCGTTACGGCAGATAATGACGGCAAGCTGGCG
>NZ_JBJURJ010000039.1:0-683 GCF_046098205.1 Paenibacillus mesotrionivorans
GGGTAGATGATTGGGGTGAAGTCGTAACAAGGTAGCCGTATCGGAAGGTGCGGCTGGATCACCTCCTTTCTATGGAGAATTTGTCTCAGCAGTGAGGCATATTCAAGACGGTTTCCCGTAAGGGAGACCACAAATCGGCTGAAGTTGCTCGCTCGTGTTCAGTTTTGAGGGTGCTCACGCATCTTCTATATAGGTAAGGCAAATGGGCCTTTAGCTCAGCTGGTTAGAGCGCACCCCTGATAAGGGTGAGGTCGGTGGTTCGAGTCCACTAAGGCCCACCATTTCCTCTAGGGGCCATAGCTCAGCTGGGAGAGCGCCTGCCTTGCAAGCAGGAGGTCAGCGGTTCGATCCCGCTTGGCTCCACCAAAAGAATTTCATAAAGCAATAGGGCAATCCGTTTGGTGATGATGGCGGAGGGGAACCACGCGTTCCCATCTCGAACACGACCGTTAAGCCCTCCAGCGCCGATGGTACTTGGACCGCAGGGTCCTGGGAGAGTAGGACGTTGCCAAGCGGGTTTTATACCCATGTAAATTGTTCCTTGAAAACTGGATAGCGAAACGAAACAAACCGATAGCATTTCTTGATCTTATAGATTGCCACGCCTGCTTATGCAAGCTGGTTAAGCGAATAAGAGCGCACGGAGGATGCCTAGGCGCCAGGAGCCGAAGAAGGACGTAGCG